>JAYKIK010000052.1:0-15218 GCA_035284725.1 Synechococcus sp. | reverse complement strand
TTGTCCAGCTTGATTCCTAATATTCCTTTGGTTGTGGCAATGATTCCATTGTTAAAAGAATATCTAGTCAATGTGGACTTGTTAGACGCGAACTTTCTCGATCCCAGCTTTGCTGGGCAGTTCCCTCCAGAAGTTCTCCCTCTTTTCTATAGCATGATGTATGGTGCAACCCTTGGGGGAAATGGCACATTGTTAGGAGCTTCTTCTAATATTGTTGCGGCAGGTATCGCAGAATTACATGGCGGTAAAATGTCTTTCCAAAAGTTTTTGAGGTACAGCATCCCAGTAACAACAACTCAGCTTGTCGTCTCGGCCTTTTATATCTTGATTTTCTTCGTCTAAGCTTCTTGATAATTCTCTACTTTTATCGGGAAGTACTGCCTTGAGTATTCTTAATTATTTCGGCTTGCAGCCCCTCAAGGGTATATTGTTGGGCCTCAATGTCTACACGTTTCAACAACTCTAAACAGGTTTGGGAAGTTTGGGGCCCAATAGATGCAATTTTTATGTTTTTTAAGGTATCCAAAGAAGCACTTTTTTGTTGGATCAATTGCCAAAAATTTCGTACTGTTTTAGAGCTAGCAAAAGTCACAATGTCAATAGTTTCTGATTTAATGGCGTGCCATACATCTACCGGAAGTTCTCTGGGACAACCGGATTCGTAGGCTGGGACTTCTACTACCACTGCGCCCCGCTGAGACAGTTCTTGGACAAGGATATTTCGTCCCCCTGTTTCCACCCGGGGAAACAGAATTTTGTGTCCTTTAAGAACCTCTGGAAAATTCTCAACAAGGGAATCAGCAATAAAGTCAGGGGGAATATAATCTGCTTTTAAGCCCTGTTGACGCAGAAATTTTTCCGTTTTCTTTCCCACCACAGCAATTTTAATTTTTCCCAAAGCTCGGGCATCTTTTCCCAAGGTTTTAAGTCGCTGAAAAAAGTATTCAACACCATTGGCGGAGGTGAGGATCAGCCAATTAAAAGTTTCTAGGGTGGCGATCGCCTGATCGAGGGGTTCCCAAGTGGATGGTTCACGAATCTCAAGGGCTGGCATTTCCAAGACTTTTGCGCCAGTTTCTGCTAAAAGTGCTGTAAATTCACTAGATTGCGACGCGGCACGGGTAATTAAAATTGTTTTCCCCCGTAAAGGTGCGTGATTCATGTAATCCTCCCGTAGACTGACCACCTGACCCACAATAATCACACAGGGGGAAAGTTTTTTGACCACCTCTGTCTGCTTCGTAATTGTCTGTAATGTTCCTGTCCATACCTGTTGATCTGGTAAGCCTGCCGCCCGCATGATGGCCACGGGGACATTGGGCGATCGCTCCTGAGCCAGTAACCGGTCACAAATTTCCTCTAAATTGCGACCCCCCATCAAAAACACCAGGGTTTCCAGCTGGGCTAGGGCTGACCAGTCAAAGGCATCAAGATCATGGGCTGTGCCCACAAAAAATCCCCGACCTAAGTCTTTGTGGGTCAAGGGAATGCCTGCCAGTAATGGTGCTGCTAAGGCCGATGAAATGCCGGGAATCACCTCAAAATCACAGCCCGCCCCTTGAAGCGCCAAAATCTCCGGGTGCGATCGCCCAAAAATATACGGATCTCCCCCCTTCAAGCGCACCACCTGTTTTCCTGACTGGCCATGCTCTACCAAGAGGCGATTAATTTCGTCCTGGAGTGTACTCTTTTCCCCACCCCGTTTCCCCACAAAAATCCGGAGGCAACTCTGGGGCAACAAATCCAGTAATTCCTGAGAACCCAAAGCATCGTAAATGACCACTTCCGCCCGTTGGAGAAGCTCCCAACCCCGCACGGTCAAATAATCCTTTATTCCTAAACCTGCCCCCAGCAAAAATACCTTGCCCATGTGTGATCGCCCCTAAACCACCGTCAAACCTTGCGTTAAAATTAGATGCTAAGACAAAATCAGACAAAAACAACCCCCAACCCTAACCCCGACAGGTTAACCAACGCATAAAGATCTATGAACTCACCGATTCAGGCTGTACAAGCACCCTACAGAGGTGGCGGCTCCACCTACAGAACCCCACCGCCAGATCTTCCCTCACTCTTACTCAAAGAGCGGATCGTTTACCTCGGCCTTCCCCTCGTTTCTCCCGATGAGTACAAAGATCAAATCGGCGTGGATGTCACCGAACTGATCATTGCCCAACTGCTTTTTCTGCAGTTTGATGATCCCGACAAACCTATTTATATGTACATCAACTCCACCGGTACCTCTTGGTATGGGGGGGACTCCATTGGGTTTGAAACTGAAGCTTTTGCGATCTGCGATACCCTCAACTACATCACGCCGCCGGTACATACCATCTGTCTCGGCCAAGCGATGGGCACCGCTGCCATGATCCTCGCTGCCGGAACGAAAGGGTGCCGTGCGAGCCTACCCCACTCGACGATCATTCTTCACCAAGCGCGCCAAGGGGCCCAGGGTCAAGCTTCCGATATCCAAATTCGGGCGAAGGAAGTGATCGAAAACAAGCGGACAATCCTACAAATGATGTCCAAGTATACGGGGCAACCCCTCGAAAAACTTGAGAAGGACACCGACCGGATGTTCTATATGACTCCCCAGCAGGCCCTCGAATACGGCATTATCGATAAAGTGCTCGAAAGTTCAAAGGATCTGCCGTCCCCGGTACCGGCGTTATAGTCCCTGTGATTCCTTAAAATCACTCCATTTTTCCCATTGTTCAGATCAAGGTAAACAAAATCCATGCCTATCGGTGTACCCAAAGTTCCCTATCAAATGCCCGGTCAGCCCTATTCTGACTGGATTAATATCTATGACCGTTTGTACCGTGAACGGATCATTTTCCTCGGTCGTGGTGTCAACGATGCTTTGGCAAACCAGATTATTGCCATCATGCTTTACCTCGATTCTGAAGATCCCAGTAAGCCGATCTATCTGTATATCAATTCCCCTGGTGGCTCAGTAACGGCTGGTCTCGCAATTTATGACACGATGAAACACATCAAGTCAGAGGTGGTGACCATTTGTGTGGGTCTTGCAGCTTCCATGGGAGCATTTTTACTATCTGCGGGCACCAAAGGTAAGCGTCTAGCGCTGCCCCATTCTCGAATCATGATTCACCAGCCCCTCGGTGGCATCCAAGGTCGTCGTCAGGCAACGGATATTGACATTGAAGCCAAGGAAATTATCCGCATCAAGCACCAACTCAATGAATTAATGGCCTCCCATACAGGGCAATCCATTGAAAAAATTGAAAAGGATACGGATCGGGATTACTTTATGTCGGCCCAGGAAGCGTTGGAATACGGCCTAATTGACAAAGTAATCGAAGAACGTCCCTAATTTTTGCCTTAAATTTTTCACACTGAAACTCCTAAGCATTCTTTCCGATGAAAGGGTGCTTTTTTTGTTTGGGTAGTTTTAATGATTGGCTGATGAGATTCAGGGCTTGCTCGAGAAGATCCGGGGCGGTGTTGTCGAGCCAGTGGATATCGGAGTTTGCACGGAACCAGGTACGTTGGCGTTTGGCAAATTGACGGGTGTGGAGGGCCGTATTGGCGATCGCCTCTTTCAATGTTCCTTGACCTTGGGCATAATCTCGAAATTCAGCATAACCGAGGGTATCGAGCAGTGGCAGATCCCAACCATATTTTTTACCTAGATACTCAACTTCTGCTGCGAAACCTTGGTCAACCATTTGTTGGGTACGTTGCTGGATCCGCTGATCGAGGTATGCGGGTTCGCAATCAAGGCCAATTTCCAAAATCGGATAACTGGGCGGATTTTCCCCCTGCTGCGTACTAATGGGTTGTCCGGTAACGTAGAACACTTCTAGGGCACGCAGGGTCCGCACTTGATCATTGGGATGAATTTTTTCACAAGCGACGGGATCCACTTGCTGGAGGAGTTGATAACTGTAGGGTTGTCCGAGTTCAATAAATTGTTGGCGGAGATCCGATTGGGGAGAAACCCGCGGAATTTTCAACCCTTTGGTGATCGCTTTAATGTAAAGGCCAGTGCCTCCGACGAGGAGAATGGGTTTACCCTGGGCTTGGAACGTGGCGATGAGGGTTTGGGCCTGGGTCTGGTATTCCGCTAGGGTGAGGGTTTCTGTGGGCTCACAAATATCGATCAGGTAATGGGGAATACTTTGCTGCTCTTCAGGAGTCGGTTTGGCGGTGCCAATGTCGAATTCTTTGTAAATTTGGCGGGAATCGGCGCTGAGGATAATAGCGTCAAGCCTTGTGGCGAGGTGGAGAGCTAACTGGGATTTCCCGCTGGCGGTGGCACCACAGATGACAATTAGGGGCGGCATCATAAAACCTAGGGGATCACCACACCCTGGAGGAGTTGTTCAAGTTGAACATTGAGGCGATCGCGGCTTTGAAACTGATCGATGCGTTCAATGACACTGCCCCCGTTGAACAAAATCAGCGTCGGTAAGGTTTTGAGGCGGTAAGTATTGGCGAGCTTCAGATTATCATCGGCATTGACATCAACCAAGAGAAATTGGCCTTCCCACTCTTTTTGGAGCTTCACAAGAAAGGGATGAAGCAAATGACATAAACCACACCAGGGTGCCCAAAAGTTCACCAAGACAGGTTGGTTAGCTTCTAAAACAGTCTGGGTAAAATCCGCTTCGGTGATTGATAGAACCATAGTTTCCCGTTCTTTTCGCTCACATACTCATATTATCTTGGTCTCTTATCTTACCTGTATCGGTCTCGGGGATCATCTTTTTTTCCGTTACCAGG
The DNA here is from genome assembly GCA_035284725.1 of Synechococcus sp. Taxonomy (GTDB): domain Bacteria; phylum Cyanobacteriota; class Cyanobacteriia; order Cyanobacteriales; family MRBY01; genus MRBY01. Next base: position 10,469 of record JAYKIK010000052.1, on the reverse strand, counting down.
GCACTTTTGCGGTCATGACCATCAACCAAGGATGTCCCCACCAGAGCAGGGCAATAAACGCAGTGACTCCCACATAGGCAGGCTTGAGAAACTCCCCGAGTTTGAGTTGTTGGCGCCCCTGGAAAATCGCCAGGAAAGGAATGATGGAAGTGCGTTCTTTCACGGCGAGAAAAGTTTTACCATAGCGGGATTCTAAACGGCGATCGCCATGCCACACCGCAAAAATATGGTGGGCCATTAGACCAATGGAAGTAAGGAGGGTAAAGGAGCTGCCAATCCAGAGGGTATGGGCAAAGCACCAAATCAACTGACCGACCATCTGGGGATGACGGGTGATCCGGGTAATTCCCTTTTCGTAGAGGTGCACCTGGGGTTGTTTGACCGCCGCAATTTCCAGCAGATTAAAAGTCGAAGGGTACAAAAAGAAAAAGGAAAGGGCCGACAACCACCATACCGCCGGCTTAACCCAGGGTTCCCCCTGCACTTGCCACAACACGAGGCCATCGTAACGGTGGTTAAAAAAGTAGATAATGAGGCTGGTTGCAAAAGGAATACTCACCAGAGCAAATAGTACCCGGTAAAGACGAGAACCCATTTTTTGTTCCCCCCAGGGCCGCAACGCCGCTAAACCACTATGGGCGATCGCAAAACCCGTCAAAAGACCGGCCATAATCCAGTGACTCGTCGAAAACCAGCTCAAATCCGCCATAATTCCTTCGTTCGAAGTATTTTGCTTAAAATTAGTACAGGCTATATTATCCATGAAAAGAGATACGATCCCCTTATTATGGTACTGTCAATCATAAAACCAGCAGCGATCCGCCCTCTTTGTCGTTCCTTTTTGCTGAGGCTGTATGTCTGACATCCCATTTACCCTGGATCAACTCCGCATTCTCAAAGCCATTTCCACCGAAGGAAGCTTTAAACGGGCGGCAGATAGTCTCTACGTCTCCCAACCTGCGGTCAGTCTCCAGGTACAAAACCTCGAAAAACAGCTCAATGTCCCCCTCTTTGACCGGGGTGGACGGCGTGCCCAGCTCACCGAAGCCGGCTATCTTCTCCTCGATTACGGCGAAAAAATTATTACCCTCTGTCAAGAAACCTGTCGGGCGATCGAAGATTTACAAAATCTCCAAGGTGGGACCTTAATCGTTGGTGCTTCCCAAACCACCGGTACCTATCTGATTCCCCGGATGATCGGTTCCTTCCGCCAGAAATATCCCGATGTGGCAGTGCAGTTGCAAGTCCATTCCACCCGACGCACCTCCTGGGGGGTGGCCAATGGTCAAGTGGATCTGGCGATTATTGGTGGGGAAGTTCCTTCGGAATTGCAAGATACCCTGAAAATTGTCCCCTATGCGGAGGATGAGCTTTCCCTGATTCTCCCGGTGAACCATCCTCTGGCAAAGGCGGAAACCATTTACCGGGATGATCTGTATAAGCTAAAATTCATTGCCCTTGATTCCCAGTCCACGATTCGCAAGGTGATTGATCAAGTTTTAACCCGCTGTGATATCGATACGAAGCGGCTCAAGATAGAAATGGAACTCAATTCCATCGAAGCGATTAAAAATGCGGTACAAGCGGGCCTTGGGGCTTCCTTTGTCTCGGTGACAGCTATCGAAAAAGAATTGCGGATGGGGGTTCTGCACCGGGCCCACATTGAGGACGTGGAAGTGCGACGTATTTTAAGCGTTATCGTTAATCCGAACCGCTATCGCTCGAAGGCGGCCGAGGCTTTTTGTGTGGAGATTTTGCCTCAATTTGCGAATCAGTTGAAGAAGTTTGACCTCAGTGAATTGATACCCTAGGGCCTAGCGTCAACTTCAGCAATAGGATGCTGGTTGCTTGCAATCTCTGCAATCATGCAGAGAGATCCTAGGCTCACTCCTGCCTGAGGTAATGGTAAGGATAGTGGCGGGGCGTGCCGGGTTCCGTTTCTAATTCAAAGTTCACAATCTGCCAACGGCTATGGCGATCGCCTCCTTCGTGAAAAACCACCGGTAAACCATAGAGACGGGGGAGTGCTGGGGGGGAGCTGTCTGGGTCAGTTAGGGAATCCCCAGGGAAAGTTTTAAACTCAAGGGTACGCCGCATGAGGGCCTGATACCGTTGGGCAATGGTGATTTTTGTCGCCCGCAAGCCCCTGGTGTAGAGACGGTCTAGGGCTTCGTGGATTTCAAAACGGATACCATCGGGGTGGGTATGTTGACGATACCACTGATTTTCCCAACGCTTCCACTGGCGACTAGACTGGAGATGAACCAAAATTTCTGTGTCGGGATCTGCTTCAAAGGCACCGTGGCGATCGCACAGATAACTATCGGTCAAAGTCAAAGCTGGGATCATTTGACGACAATGGGGACAGGGAATTTCAGCACCGAAAATAGGGTAATGTAAGCTAGATTCAACCATTGCACTTGTGTCGGTATAGTTTGGGATAAAAAATACTGTGCCGTCCTCAAAGTTGTGTTCATTATATCGGAGATTTTTCCTCGCTTCAGTGAGCCATGAACCTAGACCAAAGCCTATCCAGTTACGACTATCACTTGCCGCCGGAGCGCATCGCCCAAACCCCCGTTACTCCTCGGGACCACTCCCGCCTACTCGTCTTAGACTCTCCCGATAGCCTCCAACATCAACATTTCTACAATCTTGTGGACTGGCTACAACCCAACGACCTATTGGTGATGAACAATACGAAGGTCATTCCGGCCCGACTCCATGGTCGTAAAACCACAGGGGCGCCGGTGGAAGTGCTACTACTCGAGGAAAAATCAGCCCATACTTGGCTAGCCTTGGTTAAGCCTGGGAAACGTTTTACCCTTGGCTCAGAGATTATTTTCACTAACCCCAATGATCTGAACCATACCCTGCAGGCGACGGTGGTGGATCGGGATTCAGAGACCGGGGGACGTTTATTGGAGTTTCAGTTACCAGAGCAGCAAACCCTTTGGTCTGTCCTGGACGAGTTTGGTGAAATTCCCTTTCCGCCCTACGTCACTGATTCTGAAGCGAAGCCCGAGCAGTATCAAACAATCTATGCCGATACCCCTGGTGCCGTAGCTGCTCCCACCGCTGGCTTACATTTCACGCCGGAAGTGTTTGAGAAATTAGCCCAGAAGGGTATCGATAAAACCTTCGTAACGCTCCATGTGGGGGTTGGTACCTTCCGGCCGGTGGAAGCAGAAGACATCACTGCCCATGATATGCACTATGAATGGATCGATGTGCCGGAAGAAACAGTGGAAAAAATTCGGCAGACTAAGGCGAAGGGGGGGCGGATCATTTCTGTTGGGACAACGGTAGTGCGATCGCTCGAGGGGATGGCCGCCGCGTCCGCGGGAAAAATCGAACCTTTCCGGGGTCGGACCAATCTTTTTATCTATCCAGGCTATCAGTGGCAGGTAGTGGATGGGCTGATTACCAATTTCCATTTACCGAAATCGAGTTTGTTAATGCTCGTTAGCGCGCTGATCGGGCGGGAGCGATTGCTAGAGGTTTACCAAGAGGCGATCGCCCAGGAGTATCGTTTTTATTCCTTCGGGGATGCGATGCTGATCCTGCCTGGGGCCAAGGTATTTTAGGAAAATCTTGATATTGATAGTTTGTAGGAGACTTGGTAGGAAAATTTTATGAGCGATTTTGCCCAGCAGCTTCTGGATTTAGCATGCCAAGGGGGAGCGGAGTTTGCGGAAGTCTACCAGGGCAGCTCTGTCTCCCACCCTGTTACCTTTGAGGCCAATCGTCTGAAACAACTGGAAAGCTCTGAATCCATTGGTACAGCCCTCCGGCTTTGGTACCAGGGACGACCAGGGTTGGCGGTGGCCTATGGTCAGACGGAAGCGCAGCAGTTGGTGGATAAGGCGATCGCCCTGAGTCAGCTCAATGAACCGGTGCCCCTTGATATCTGCGAACCCCGGCGGGATGTGAATCCTCCCATTGGAACGGCGATGGCAGTGGAAGCCCTTGTGGAAATGGGGAAAAAAGCGATCACCAACCTGCGGGATCACTATCCAGATATTCTCTGTGGTGGGGTCTTTGACTGTGAATCAAGCCACACATTATTAGTTAACTCCGATGGCCTTTACTGTACCGCCGCCGATATTTCCCTCAGCTATGGCCTCGAGGTGGAGTGGGTGCGGGGCGATGATTTCTTGGGAATCTACGATGGAGAAGTGACCCAGGATAGTCTTAATTCCGAAGCTACTGTCCAGAACATCCTCCAGCGGCTCCACTGGGCTCAACAGAACGTCCCTGCCCCCACCGGAAAAATTCCCGTGGTCTTTACCAGCAATGCTGCTCCGATGCTTTGGTCAACGGTGGCCGCCGCCCTCAATGGCAAAAATATTCTCGAGCAGTCTTCCCCCTGGAGCCAAGCCCTCGGCCAGTTGGTGATGTCCCCGAAGGTGAGTCTCTACCAAGATCCCACCGCCAAGCCCTACATTTGTCACTTTGACGATGAAGGAACCCCCACCCGTTCTTTGTCTCTAATCCGCGAAGGCTACGCCCAGGATATTTATGGCGATCGCCAAACGGCCCGCAAACTAGGTATTCGTCCCACGGGGAATGGTTTCCGAGCGAGCCTAGGTCGTTACCCCAGCCCAGACCTCATCAATTTAATTGTGGCCCCTGGTCATGGCGACCTTAATACTATAGTTTCGCAACTGGATTCAGCAATTGTGATTGACCAAATCCTCGGAGGAGATGGAGATCTTTCTGGCGATTTTTCTATCAATATCGACCTTGGTTACCGGATCGAGCAAGGTCAAATCGTCGGTCGTATTAAGGATACGATGGTCGCTGGTAACGTGTATGAAAGCCTAAAGCAGGTGCTGCAAGTGGGCACTGATCGCCACTGGCAAGGGTCCTGTTACACGCCCTCCCTCGCGCTAGAATCCCTGTCTGTGATTGCTTAAAAATTAATCTAGAACAATCTTCTCCAGTACCAATGACACCAATTAGGCAATAAAAAAGGTGGGACTCCCCACCCTGTCATCCTTGAGAGAAAAACACCATCTTTAGAATAATCCTAATTGATAAATTAAGTCAATAAATTTAGGAAAAATTTGGATTTGCCAAGGGCTATCGAGAAAACGCGAATAAAAAAGATGGGGAAACTCCCCACCTCGATATGCCTAAGTCATGGTGAAAACTTGAAAAAATTTAGCTCGCGGCCAGGTATTCCCGAATTTGCGATCGCCGCCGCCGGAGATGATTCAGGGCCTGCCGTTCTAGTTGACGGACCCGCTCCCGACTGAGGTTCATCCGTTTACCGATTTTCGCGAGGGACAGTTCCTTACCGTCATTGAGACCAAACCGGAGAATAATTACTTCCTGTTGTTGGGGCGTGAGATCGGCGATCAGGTCACGCAGATCCTGCTTGAGAAGTTCGTAGGTGACACTGTGATCGGGGGATTCGCTGCTGTCTTCGAGAAGATCCATCAGTTCCGTATCTTGGTTATCCCCAACCCGCACATCGAGGGAAATGGGATGCCGCGATACCCGGAAGTATTCTCGAATTTGGGCCGGTTCTAACTCCAGGGATTCGGCAATTTCAGCGATGGTTGCCGCTCGACCGAGCTCCTGGGCTAGCTGCCGTTGGGTTTTCTTGATTTTGTTGAGCTTTTCGGTGATGTGAATCGGGAGGCGGATGGTTCGTCCCTGTTGGGCGATCGCCCGGGTGATCGCTTGGCGGATCCACCAGTAGGCATAGGTGGAAAACTTATAGCCTTTGGTGGGGTCAAACTTTTCTACACCCCTTTCTAGGCCTAGGCTGCCTTCCTGAATTAGGTCAAGGAATTCTAGGTTTCGCTTTTGGTATTTTTTGGCGATCGCCACGACTAACCGGAGGTTTGCCTCGATCATTTTCCGTTTAGCCCGTTCTCCCACATTGAGTTCCCGTTGAAGTTGTTTGGGGGTGAGTTGTACCGCCGTTGCCCACTCCTCCAGAGTCATTTCGTGCTCTAAATTAGCCTCTAGTTTTTGCCGTTTTTCCTGGAGAGCCATCAGGCGTTGTACCTGTTTCCCATAGATAATTTCTTCTTCATGGGTTAACAGCGGCACCCGACCAATTTCCCGAAGATAGGTGCGCACCATATCCGCAGAATTTTTGCCATTGTTGGTTGCTTGTTGAAGATTTACTTTAGGCATTTATGCTAGAACTCCTTAGATTCAAAAACAATATGGTGCAGCCCAGGGGGCAGAAAAATTAACAATGTATAAACATAACTATTGGGTTAATCTTTGAAACACAGTGAATCTTCAAACATGGTGCACAGCATCTTAAACAAATGTTCTGTTTTTCTCCGTTAATGGAGTGTTCACTGCTTTAGACTATCAAGATTTCTCAAAGGTTCAATGGTCGATGGAATTTTGTTGTGGCTCTAGTTCAAGGGAGACAACTTTCATTGTCTTGGATCGGCCAAAAGCTGAAAAGGGGAGTCAGGGAAGAGATAACCGAACCTCAGTATTAGCCCTGGGATTGTAGGACATGACAATACTTTGACTTAGGTGAATCTGCCTGTTTCTAGGCGATCACCATCTCACGTTGACGGGCAATGGATAAACAATAAAATCTTAAGAAAGTTTGTAGTTCTTGTGGTTCAGCAGAATAAAAATCCTAGCCATTTATAGTGTAACTTTTTGCCTTGGTGAAATCAAGGTCAGGAGAAAAAGTCCAACCTAAGAAGTATTTTGACTCCTGAGAAACAAGAGACACCAACGCAAAAACTAAATTGTTTATGATCTAAGTTTTTTGATTTTTTGACTAATAAGTCCAGTTTATAGCCAAAAAAGCAATTTTTTCAAGGAAAATCAATCTATTGGGGCTTCTTCTCTGTCACATGGCAGTTCTTTTCATGATTGCTTGGCATCGTAGACGTTGGGGTCATCCCCTGTGTTTCCGTCGTGGTTAGAATTCCTGGGTTGACCAAAAACTAGCGGGTTTCAAGCCCTACCCTTTAGGGCACAAGAATGGTACAATCCAACTAGCGGTGGGGCACACCGACTTTAATGGGCGTGTGAGCCAGTGTAAGACCCCATTCGGGGCAGTTGGCGATGATCCGTCTACCCATCAGGAGTCCGCCAATAACGGACAGACTGGGAATCCTTGTCCTTTAGGTCGAGGAGGATGTCAACTAAGCCCGTTGCGAGCCACAAAAAAAGCTCCAGGTCTGTATACCTGGAAGCTTTTGGCGAAGAAACAATGAACAATGAAAAATCGGAAAAGTTTTAAGAAACGCCTTCCATTTGCGCCGTTCTGACAGTGATCTCTGAGGTGCGATCGCCCCGACGGACTTCGAGTTTCAGGTTGGCATTGATACCGCTCTTTTCAACGGTGGTTTGGAGTTGTTGGGCATCGGCGATCGCCTTACCATCGATTTTTGTGATCACATCACCCCGACGCAAACCCGCACTTTCCGCAGGGCTACCGGGGACAACCCCTAGAACTAAAGCACCATTAATTTCTGGCAGAATCACAATGGAGTTGGGATCAGCGTTATTTTCCTTGGCCATATCCGGCGTGAGGCTGACCATACGAATCCCAATGAAGGGGTGCGGAACTTGTTTCCCCGCGGCGAGGGTTGGCTCAAGTTCCTTCGCTTTGTTAATGGGAATTGCAAAACCAATCCCCATGGCATCCCGACGGATTGCCGTATTGATACCAATGACTTCTCCCTTTGCATTGAGGAGGGGGCCACCGGAGTTACCAGGATTGATCGCAGCATCGGTTTGGAGGAAATCAACCCGCTTATCGGGAATCCCTGCCTGGGCTGAAGAACGCTCTAGGGTACTGACAATTCCGAGGGTGACCGTATTGTTTAAACCCACCGGATTACCCACGGCGATCGCCCAATCCCCCACTTGTACTGATCCAGAATCTCCGAGGGGAGCGACGGGAATGGTTTCGTTTTTCGGGTTAATCTTCACAACGGCAAGATCAGTCACTTCGTCGGTACCTTTGACTTCACCTTCGAAGCTACGACCATCTTTGAGAGTGACCGTCACTTTATCGGCACCACTGACAACGTGGGCATTGGTCAGAATCATCCCAGAGCGGTCGGTAATAAACCCAGACCCCTGGCCGGTAACAACCTGACGCTGTTCATCGGGAATCTGTAGACCAAAGCGATCGCCAAAAAATTCCCTGAAAAACGGATCATTCATAAACGGATCTTGAAAACGACGCACAACGGTTTTTTCCGTATCGATCCGAACCACTGCTGGGCCGGTGCGACCCACTGCATCCGCCACAAAACTGCGACCTGCCGCCGGAACTGCCGCAACTTCCTGGGGGGGGGCCGTGTCTGCGAGAGGTTGGTCAAGGGTTTGACTAGATCCTTGCAACGCCCCAAAGGTAATCGCACAACCCACACAGAGGGCGACAATGTGGGTCGTAAAACGTTGGATAAATTTCGATCGTCTCATGGAAGTTTTTCTAATGAGTCTGTGTATATTGCGTACAAAATTTCAGAAACAATGGCGATCCTCAGCGGTGTGTCGAAATGTGCCACAACAACGGTTTTAGGATTGATTCTAACAACGATACTCCCTGCTCTAGGTGAGGTTTCCCGGCCATAGGTTGAAGGCTGAGCTACGGTTTTTGACGTTAATGGGCTGGTTTTGGTTCACAAAAAAAGGGGATTTAATCCCCTACAGAATTTTGAACAGTTTGAGCTGTTTTTTTAACCGATGGCTGCTGCGACCCAGTTTTTAAGGGTAGCCACCACGTCATCCAGGGCTAATTCTTGGCGATCGCCTTCTTTGCGGCGTACCACTTCCACCTTACCGTCCTTGAGGGACTTACCTGTGACCACCCGGAAGGGAATACCGATCAGTTCTGCATCCTTGAATTTCACCCCGGCCCGTTCGTTGCGGTCATCGAGGATCGTTTCGACCCCAGCGGCATTGAGGTCAGCATAGAGTTTTTCCGCTGCTGCCATTTGTTCGGCGTCCTTAATATTCGGTACCACGACGACAGCATGGTAAGGGGCGATCGCCACCGGCCAGATAATGCCATTTTCATCGTAGGATTGCTCCACTGCTGCCTGGGCCAGGCGGGAAACCCCAACCCCATAACAGCCCATCACCAAGGGTTTTTCCTTACCGTTCTCATCTGTGAAGGTTGCTCCCATCGCCTCGGAATATTTGGTTCCCAGTTGGAAAATGTGACCTGCCTCAATCCCCCGGGCCGTTTGGAGAATTTGCGTGGGATCATGCACAGCGCGATCGCCTGCCTTCGCTAACCGCACATCCACTTGCAATGCAGGCAATTTAAACTCCGTACCCCAGTTTGCGCCGAGGATATGGTAATTCGTTTCATCGGCCCCCGTGGCAAAGTTGTTTAACGTTGCCGCTGTTTGATCGACAAAGCGTAAAAATTCTCCCGAGACCTCTTTGCTTTGGGCAATGTAATCATCTCCTAAGGCCGGGGAAATATAGCCTAAGGGTAAGGATTTTGTCGCCCATTTTTGTTGGGTTTCAGCATCGGGAACCGTCAGGGAAATAATCGTTTTTGCCCCATAATTAGAGGCCAATTTTGTTAATTCATTTTGTAACTTCACCTCATTGATATCCTGATCACCCCGAATGGAAATTAGGGCTAAAACCGTTTTTCCATTGTCATAAACTACTTGGTACAAAACATTTTTGACGACACAAGTAGGGGAACAATCTAACAGTTGACAAAGAGCTTCAATGGTCGCTGTATTGGGCGTTTCTCGTTTTTCAAAACTATTAAAGGGAGATGCAACCGCATCAACGGGCAAGGAAACGGCTTTCTCCGTATTGGCAGCATATTTCTCATCCTCAGTGTAGAGAATTTCATCTTCCCCCGCATCGGCTAGAATCATAAATTCTTGGGAACCAGAGCCACCAATCGCCCCGGAATCCGCCTCCACGGCCCGGAATTGCAAGCCACAGCGGCGCAACATATTTCGATACGCCTGATCCATGTCTGCATAGGTTTTTTTCAGACATTCTTCAGAAGCATGGAACGAATAGCCATCTTTCATGATGAATTCCCGGCCCCGCATCAGACCAAATCGAGGACGAATTTCATCGCGAAACTTTGTTTGCATCTGATATAGATGTTGGGGTAACTGCCGATAGGAACGAATCATGTCCTTGGCGATGGTAGTAATCACTTCCTCGTGGGTTGGCCCTAGACCTAACTCTCCATCAAGGCGATCGCACAGGGAAAACATAATGCCTTCAGCTTTGGTATAGGTATCCCAACGGCCTGACTCCTTCCAAATTTCCGACGGTTGCAACTGGGGGAGGAGGGTTTCCTGGGCACCGGTGGCATTCATTTCTTCCCGCACAATCTGGGAAACCTTTTGCAGCACTCGCCACATTAGCGGTAGATAGGCATAGATCCCCCGTCCAATCCGGCGAATATAGCCCGCCCGCACCAGGAGCTTATGGCTGGGAATTTCCGCATCGGCAGGATCTTCTCGAAGGGTAAC
>JAYKIK010000051.1:0-8438 GCA_035284725.1 Synechococcus sp. | reverse complement strand
TCGAGGGTGTGGGTTGTAAGGCGATCGCCAACGATAAAACCAGGCACGGCCAGGGTGCGATAAATATTTAAACTGGCACCCCCATTGCCCTGGGAATATTGGTCATGGTTGCCGACGACGAGGACAGCGGGAATATTGTGGGCGACAAGGCGACGGAATTGTCCCGCAAAGGCTTCGTGGATGTAGGGGGCTGGGGTAGCATCGGGAAAGGCGTCCCCGGCAAAGATGACGAGATCAACAGGTTCGGCGATCGCCCGGTCGATGCAAAGCCTGAGGGTCTGCTCAAAATCTTCGAGGCGAGAATTAATACCGGTTTCAGGGTTCACCTGGCCGTGGGAGAAGCCACTGCCCATGTGGATATCGGCGAAGTGAAGAATTCTGAACATGGGAATGCAGGTTGGGGTGGTCTAATTTTTCATTTTCTACAATGGAAGGCGATCGCCCTTTCCATCACCCCCAATCATAATATGAACCGCTACGATGAGTCTTCGACAGGAGTCCGTGAATGTCCCCAGCTCAAACGTCACCGCCAACTAGCGCTCCAGGGAACTACCGATGAAAATGTGAGCCGTCTCCAGACGTTTCTCAAGGAAGCCGGTTTTTTACCCCGTTCGGCGGTCATTGATGGGGTTTTTGGACGCACAACAGAAGCGGCGGTCCGGTCTTTTCAACGGGCAAATCGACTGCCTAAAAATGGTATTGTTGACTTCCATACCTGGCAAAGCATTGAACGATATCGGCAATTATTTTTAATCCCAAAGACGGCAAACCCCTGGCCTCAAAAATCACTAGAAGATCACGAGCGTTCCTCAGTTTCTCCCTCAGTTACCCAGGGCCAAGAAAAGACTGAAAAAATGATATTGCGGCGGGGGGTAGGCTTTGAGGTTTCGCCCCAGCAACAAGCTGTTTACTATCTGCAAAAATTACTACAACGGGGTTTATTTCTACCGGAAAACGCCAAGCTGGATGGAAAATTTGGGCGTCAAACGGAAAACGGAGTGAAATTTTTTCAGGTACGCCAAAAATTAGTAGCCGACGGGATTGTGGGGCCTTCGACTTGGGCGGCATTGGAAACTTTTATTCAGGAACAGGAGGCGATCGCCAAACGATATGCTGATCTCCAGAATTTTGCCGGGGAAACCTTTCGACCTAGTGATCGCAAATATCCGATTCTGCATTTGGGTGATGGTTTAACCACACCCCAGCTCAAGGGCGCCGTGGGTCATCTCCAGCGGCTCTTAGGGCAGGGAACTTCATTGACTCCTCTGACTATCGATGGTCAGTTTGGCCCCCAGACAGAACAGGCTGTAAAACGGTTTCAGATGATTCGGGAATTAACCATTGATGGGATTGTGGGTGCCCAAACCTGGATGGCCCTGTCAAATCAATGGGTCGAGGTTTATACGCCCCTGCGCCCCCTCAAAAGTTATGGCGATCGCCTAATTCAATCCTTAGACAACCATCCCCACCACCCAGGCGCCCGCACCACCATTCCTCTACTGCTGGAAACCTGTCAACGGTGCGGCATTATTGAACTGACCCAGGTGGCCTATATTCTCGCCACTGCTTGCCATGAAGAGACTTTTGGGGAAAATTTACTGCAGCCAGTGCTTGATTCCTATCTCGAAGGCCGCCGTGATTTGGGGAATGTTCAACCCGGTGATGGTCTGCGCTACCAGGGACGGGGCTTCGTGAAAATTGCCGGTCGGTTAAACTATACCCGTTGGGGCGATCGCCTGGGAGTGAATCTGGTGGATCATCCGGCCTTCGCCGCCGAGCCCCATCTCGCTGCTATAATCTTGGTTCTGGGGATGCGAGATGGTTCCTTTACGGGGCGCAAATTGGATGATTATCTCAAAGGTGATCGCCAGGATTTTTACCATGCCCGTCGCATCATCGCTGATCCTGATGCCCAAGCCGAAGTCATTGCCCAATCTGCCATTGAGTTCTTCAAGGTGTTCCATTGAAAAAGATCTTTAATCTCATCCTTCCCAAATCTCCCAAAGCCCAAGAGGGTTTACCCCGCCGTCGCAAAAGAAGCAAGATCAAAATTAAGACCACCGAAGAAATCGCCATTATGCGGCAGTCGGCGCGGATCGTAGCCACCGTGCTGAAGGAAGTTAGTGAAATCATTAAACCAGGGATGACCACTTTGGAAGTGGATGCCTACGCGGAACAGCGGATCCGGGAAATGGGCGCAACACCGAGTTTTAAGGGCTATTACGGCTTTCCGGGTTCTATTTGTATCTCGATCAACGATGAAGTGGTCCACGGCATTCCCCGGGCGAACAAACGCATTCACCAAGGGGACATTGTCAAAGTCGATACGGGTGCCTTCTTCAATGGTTACCATGGCGACTCCTGTATTACCGTTGGGGTCGGTAAAAAGATTAAGCCCGAAGCCAAACGCCTCATGCAAGCGGCGGAAGAAGCCCTCTATAGAGGCATTGCCCAAGTCAAAGCAGGGAATACCCTCCTTGATATTGCTGGGGCCGTGGAAGACCATGTACAAAGCTATGGCTACCATGTAGTGGAAGATTTTACGGGCCATGGAGTGGGTCAGGAACTCCACGAAGAACCATCGGTGTTTAATTTCCGCACCCGCGAACTGCCCAATGTCGTATTAGAAGCGGGGATGGTTCTAGCGATTGAACCCATTGTCAATGCGAAGACGAAAGAAACGATCACCCTTGAGGATAAGTGGACGGTGATTACCCCCGATAAATCTCTCTCGGCCCAGTTTGAACATACGGTGTTGGTCACGGAAATGGGCTACGAAATCCTCACCGACCGCAATTTAGTGTAACTGCCCAAAAGCCCGAAAAACTCCATACAATAGGCGACAGCATGTGTGGAATATTGGTATGTTTTTTCCCTTGTTTATCGCCCAAGCACCGGCTCCGGTGGAAATTGTTCGGCCCCAAGAAGTGCGGGTCCTACCGGGTCAGTTGGATCAAACTCCGGTTTTTAACAGCAATAGCCCGGAGAAGGTTTTAGGGGAAGGCATTTTGCTCTCGACCTTTCCAGCCACGGGAAAAACTCACTCAGAAGCCCACCTGGATTTCGCCTTTTCAGGCAGATTTGATTTATTTGCCCACCACGTCGCCCAGGGTTCCCCCGAGGATCTGCGTAGTCTCCACATCGGGGCGATCGCCTACAATCCCACCGATCAACCTGTTACCCTCTATTTCCTGACAGGGGCCAGTTATCTCAGCCAACCGGATGCCCCTTTTATTGCCCTTGATCCCCAAGTGCCGAATCCGAGGGGCAATGTTTACGCCGGGCCAGGCAGTCGTGTGATGGATGATCTCTTGCGTCGCCGGCTCCAGGATCCGTTTCCGAAGCAGTTGACCATCGCCCCGAAAAGCTACCAGATGATCTTTGACCTGCCGATTCCAGTGCAGCAATTAGAGCCCCCCCTCAATGGCCGCTCCACCTATCTAGAACTAAACAGCACAGGCCCCCTTTACTTGGCGAGTTTGGCCCTCTTTGAAAAACCCGATGGTCAGGGGAATTTCCGTGCCCCTGGTCTTGAAGAATGGCAAGCTCTCCTGGAAACGGGAGAACTCTCTAGCCCCCGCGATCGCCCGCCCACGGTGCCCGGCGCCCCAGGGGGTTTAGTTTATGGCCGAGTGGCTGGGGTTTCTGAGGGGAGCACTTGGAAAACCCAAATCTATGACAGTCCCACCTGGGATCTGACCATTCCTGCATCAGGGGAAGCCTTTTCCTACGGCATTAGTACCCTCGTCGGTGGTACCCATGGCACAGGCCAAGTTCAAACGGCAGAGATGTTGCGGCGTTACCCTGATACGGCCTACGCTGCCCACGGAAACTACGGTGTGCTCTACGATTTGACCCTGCCCCTCCACAATCCGACCGGAGAAACCCAGACCGTGGCGATCGCCTTAGAGACGCCGATTAAACAAGATGCCACCGATGAAGCGTTGCGCTTTTTTGATCCCCTGCCGACAGCAACCTTTTTCCGGGGGCCTGTGCGGGTGAATTACAAAGACGATACGGGCCGTTTGCGCACCGACTATTTCCACCTCGTACAAAAGCGTGGCCAGCCCGGAGAACCCCTCGTTACCTTGGAAATGCCCCCGGGCGATCGCCGTTTAGTCAATATCCAATTGCGCTATCCCCCCGATGCCACACCACCCCAGGTGCTGACGGTGAAAACTGAGTAGAGAGGAGAACTTCTACACTAGAGTTTCTTCACGGACTAACTTTTCCCAACCTAAATCCTTAAGATTCGTATTGCGGCGTAGGGGGCGGGTTACCAGTTCGAGAATATCCCGGGCATTGGTAAAGCCGTGAATCTGCGCAAAGGTAAATTCCACCGACCATTTTGTGTTGATGCCCCGCGCCTCTAGGGGATTAGCATGGGCCATCCCTGTGATCACTAAGTCCGGTTGGAGGGCGTTAATCCGTTGAATTTGGTTGTAATTGTCTGGTTTTTCAACGATTTTCGGGATTGGAGTGCCCATTTCCTGGCAGGTGCGAGCCAGAAAATCTAATTCCGCTTTTTGGTAACGTTTGTCCATATAGGGAATGCCAATTTCCGCGACGGTCATGCCACACCGGATCAAAAAGCGGGCTAACGAAACCTCCAGTAGGTTATCTCCCATAAAAAAGACCGATTTCCCACGGATGAGCTGTAGATAATCCTCTAAACTTTCCCAGATTTGGGCTTCCCGCTCTGCCAAACCTTGGGGTTCAATGTCTAACACCGAGCAGATTTTCTCCACCCAAGCTCTTGTACCATCGGGGCCAATGGGGAAGGGTGCACCGATGAGCTTACACTTACGGCGACGCATCAACGTGGTGGCGGTGCGACTGAGGAAAGGATTGACCCCCGCAGCGTAATAACCTTCTTGGATGACGGGTAAGTCTGTATAAAGCTTCGTGGGTAACCAGCCAGAAACCTTAACCCCCTGTTTTTTTAGTTCATGTTCAAGGTTTGCCGCCACGGGATCAGGCAAAGAGCCAAATAAAATCAGTGGATGGTGTTCCTTCAGTTCTGTTTGAGCGGACGTTTCTGCTTCTTTTTTCTTCGTGCCGAGGTTAAAGAGTTTTTGGAAGCGATTTGTTTTTGCCGGATCCTCTGCAGGTTCAACGGTAGGTGCTTCACTGGGGCAACGGTTAGCCATCGCTGCGAGTACCGTATCTTCCCCCTGGGTAAAGGCATAATCAAGGCCATTGGCCCGGGCGACGACGATGGGAATACCAATTTCTGATTCAAGACGGGGGGCAAAGCCTTCGAGGTCCATCTTGATAATCTCGGTGGTACAGGTACCGATAAACACAATCACACTGGGATTGCGATCGCGTTTAATTTGTAGACAGAGTCGCTTCAGTTCGTCATAGTCATTCAACTGGGCAGAAATGTCCCCTTCTTCTAGTTCGGCCATGGCGTAGCGGGGTTCCGCAAAGATCATCACCCCCATCGCATTTTGGAGGAAATAACCACAGGTTTTCGTCCCGATCACGAGGAAAAAGCTATCTTCAATTTTCTGGTAAAGCCAGGCCACACAGCTTATGGGACAAAAGGTGTGATAATTGCCAGTCTCGCAGTCAAAGGTTAAATTCGGTGTTTCTTGGGCAACGGTCATCTTGATACTTCCTAAATGGGTTTTGCAGCGACGGAGATTTCTAGACCATCATCAAATCAAGTTCATCGACGGGGGCTTTATCCGCAGGGGGATTGAGGTAATAGTCTGAAAGCAAACCAAACAGTTCCCGGTCTGAGGCTTCACTGGGTACAACCCCTTCCGG
This sequence comes from Synechococcus sp., assembly GCA_035284725.1. Lineage (GTDB taxonomy): Bacteria > Cyanobacteriota > Cyanobacteriia > Cyanobacteriales > MRBY01 > MRBY01. Next base: position 2,663 of record JAYKIK010000051.1, on the reverse strand, counting down.
CGCTGCTAACACCTGATCCGCAATATTTAGATAGAAATCACAGACATAATCCAACATCGAATCCTTTTCAGCCATTTCAAAAAGGGTTTTGCCTTTCACTCGAGAAACGCGGATATCCTCAATCAGGGGCAACACTTCCAGCACCGGCATGGGTACATGGCTGACATACTTTTCAATCAGATCCCGTTTAGAGGTGCGATTCCCGATTAAACCTGCTAACCGTAGGGGGTGAGTCCGGGCTTTTTCCCGCACGGAAGCCGCAATGCGATTCGCCGCAAACAGGGCATCAAAGCCATTGTCCGTCACAATCAGGCAGTAGTCCGCATAATTTAATGGGGCCGCAAAACCGCCACAGACCACATCCCCCAGCACATCAAACAGGATCACGTCGTATTCATCGAAAGCATTTAATTCCTTGAGGAGCTTGACCGTTTCGCCGACCACATAGCCACCACAACCAGCCCCCGCCGGTGGGCCGCCCGCTTCTACGCAATCCACACCGCCATAGCCTTTGTAAATGACATCCTCCGGCCAAATGTCTTCGTAGTGGAAATCCTTTTCCTGGAGGGTGTCGATGATCGTGGGGATGAGGAAACCAGTGAGGGTAAAGGTGCTGTCGTGCTTTGGGTCACAGCCAATTTGGAGAACCTTTTTGCCCCGTTTCGCGAGGGCGACAGAAATGTTGCAACTGGTGGTGGATTTGCCGATGCCGCCTTTGCCGTATACCGCGAGGGTCATTGTCATGGGATTATGCGCTCCTAAAAATGCCATTAGCTGCATTATTGGCAAACCCCAGGGGAATGGAAAGGCACTGTAATTTTATATCGACGTGCTAAATGACTTTAAAAAGGGCTAAATCTTCCTAGAGACGGTCAGACTGTTTTAAACTACTAAAAGCCCTTCAGAATATTTTTAAATGAAATTTAGGCTTGTAAATTATAAAAATAAAGACAAAAAACAAATTTAATCTCGGAAACTTGACTGTAAGTATAAATGCGGGGAATCCTTTGCAGAATGGCAAAAGGCGATCGCCTCCCCCTAATCCAGTAAAAAGCGACTAAAGTATGCCAGCACAACTTCCCAAGGAGAAATCAATCTCGATTTGGGGCGGAGTTGATCCGGTGAAACAAGAAACTAAGGCCTATTGCCAGGAGACCAGGAAATGATTGCCCAAAGATTTGCTAAAGAAACGTAAATTTTTTGCCCAATGATACAAAACGCAATCTTATCAAACATTCAGTAAGAAAAAAGACGACTACCCGACAGGTAGAACGTCCTTGGTGAACTACCCGACGCTCACCCTATTGGGTAGGGCGCAGGCTTCCTAATTCAACGGGAATAGCATCCAACAAAATTTAAATTAGGCGATGCGTTGAACCGATTTCAGAGCAAAACCCCGTTCCTTCAGTTGGCTACTGAGGGCAATTTCATTTTCTACGCGATCCACAAACATCACCCCATCAAGGTGGTCAATTTCATGCTGGATCACCCGGGATAGGAGGCCAGAAGCTTTGATGCGTTTGGGTTTTCCTTGTTCATCTCGATAGGTCACTTCGATTTCATCGGGGCGCATCACATCTAAATGAACCCCAGGAATGCTGAGACAACCTTCCTCAAAGGGACAAAGCTGTTGCCCGAATTTTTTAATCTCAGGATTGATTAAGACCATGGGTTCATTCTTGGGATTTTCGGGATCCGTATCCACCACGATTAAACGCTTGTTAATGCCGACCTGGGGAGCAGCGAGACCAATGCCCTGGGAACTGTACATCGTTTGGAGCATTTCCTTCGCTAGGATGCGGATCTCATCATCGACTTTGGCGATGCGTTTCGCTTTTTGGCGGAGTACTTTATCACCGAGGTAATGGAGTTCTAGGGGCGGATTTTCGAGTTTTTCTTTTTCGACGGAAAGACCAGCAGTCATAAATTTTTTGAAGTTCTAGGGTAACGACAGATTTGCTTGATATCATGTCTGTCCATTTTAACAAGGATCCCCATGGCTTCCTGTAATTGGGCCATTGCCGAGCTACCCGGTATTAGTGAAGCACAACAGGCCTCATTGAAAGCACAAGACATTCGCACCACCCATCAGCTTTTATTGGCAACCCGTACCCCCCAGGCGAAACAGGCGTTGGTCAGTCGCTTAAAACTTCATCCCCAGTACCTTACGAAGTGGATAGCGTTAGCCGATTTAGCTCGTCTCCCCAGTGTCGGTACCCAATACTGTGGCCTGATTTTGCATAGTGGTGTGGCCTCGGTTAGACAATTATCCCAAACCCCTTTTTCTCGACTACATCAGAACATTGTGAGGCTACAGGTAACGAATCTGCAGCGCCGAGATCTCGCTCCCCCTTTGGCTTTGGTAAAACAATGGGTTCTGGAAGCGAGGCAGTTTATTTGAGCCTAAGCCACGACAGCAATGGTTAAGCTCTATGTGTGCTTAATCAGGATTTAAAATTGCAGCTTTTAAGATCAAAGAAGCGAGATTATTTTGGAGAAAATTATGGTTTCCCATGGGCTCCAGGGGCAGCAGTTCGGGGATTGGGCACACCAGGCGATCGCCAAGCATTATCAAAAAATCCTTAGCCACGAAACGGGAGTTTTGGCCGACCGTGATCCTGAGGAACTACACCAGATGCGGGTGGGGATGCGACGGTTACGCA
>JAYKIK010000050.1:0-3086 GCA_035284725.1 Synechococcus sp. | reverse complement strand
CAGTGAGGGCTTTAACGGAGAGATAGACCCCAGGAAAATTGACCCCTTTGTTATTGGAAAGTTTGCCACCCACAACAACGCGACAGTGGAGATTTTTGGCTGCGATATCGACTCTTTCCACCTTCATCTCTACTTTGCCGTCATCGAGAAGAATGGTGGAACCTTCGGGGACTTCTTCGGCGAGTTTGTCGTAGCTGACATAGCCCACTTCCTGGGTACAGGGCACTTCGCGACTGGTGATGATGTAGGGATCGCCATTTTTCAGGGTGATAAAGCCACTTTCATACTTGCCCAGGCGAATTTTTGGCCCCTGTAAATCCTGGAGGATGCCGACGGGTTGGTTGAGTTCAAAGGCAGTTTGGCGGATCAGACGAATATTGCGCTGGTGATCGTCATGGCTACCATGGGAAAAATTTAGCCGTAGAGTGGTTGCTCCCGCTTCGATAATTTCCCGAAGAACGTCTGGTTTGCTGGTCGCAGGGCCAATGGTGGCAACGATCTTGGTGCGGCGGGGCATTTCTCTGGAGGGCATAGTGAATTTTCTCGGGTCAGTGGGGAAAACAAGGCTCATATTATCCCAAAAGTTGACATTTCTTTCTATATGCAGTGGGCAGCTTCTAGGAATTGGGGCGGTCTGCTGGGGATTTACTTTACGGTGTGTCCTTGGCTTAGGTATCAAGACGGTTCGCGGCGATCGCCACGGGAATCATTGGCACCATCGACATCAGACAAATTAGCCATTGCTCCCAATTGAGAGGGGCGGTTTGAAAGAGTTGATTCATCAGACCCCATTGACTAAAGGCAATTTGCAAGGTGATCGCCACCACAATCCCGACCAGTAAGAAGGGCGCCTGGGTGATGGTTTTTGTCTGCCCACTGAGATAGGTCATACAGCTGCGGCCCAGTTGGCTAATGCTGAGGAGATAAATGATCCGGGCGGCAACGAGGGCTTGGATGGCCATGGTGCGGGCGAGGGCAAGATCTCTGGTGCTGGTTTTAGCCCATTCAAAAATGCCAAAAATCAGGATCCAGTTGAATAAAGAAATCAGACCAATGCGGCGGAGGAGTTTGGGCGTAATTAAGGGTTCGCGAGGATTGCGGGGGGCGGACTCCATAATGCCGGGAGACTTGGCTTCAAAGGCGAGGGGGACAGTCATGGTGATCGAGTTAATCATGTTTAGCCAAAGCACTTGCAGGGAAAGAATCGGTAAATCCCGGGCCAACAACACGCTGATTAGGATCGTCATGGATTCACCCCCATTAACGGGCAGTAAAAAGGCGATCGCCTTCCGGAGATTTTGATAAACGGTACGTCCCTCCTCAACGGCAGCCTCGATGGAGGCAAAATTATCGTCGGTAAGCAACATCGCGGCGGATTCCCGAGCAACCTCTGTGCCACCTTTGCCCATGGCAATGCCGATATCTGCCTGTTTCAGCGCCGGCGCATCATTCACCCCATCCCCTGTCATTGCGACAATATTCCCTTTCCTCTGGAGGGCTTCTACGAGGGCTAATTTTTGGGCCGGGGCGACCCGGGCAAAGACAGAACCCGTTGCGGCGGCCTCAGCCAGACGGGGGGGATCCATTGTGGCGAGCTCTTGACCCTCAAAGGCAACTACCGTTTCCCCGGTGCGAATCCCCATGCGTTGGGCGATCGCCTTAGCGGTGGCAATGTGATCCCCGGTGATCATCTTGACTTGGATTCCCGCCGTTTGACAGGCATGGACAGCGGCGATCGCCTCCGGTCGGGGTGGGTCAATCATTCCCTGGAGTCCTAGAAAGACTAAACCGGCACTGAGGTCGCTATGGTCAACACTATGCTGGTGGACATTCACCTCTTTTTTGGCAAAGGCTAACACCCGTAATCCCTTAGCCGCCATCCTTTCCACTGCTGTTTCAATGGCGTGGCTATCAAGGGCGATCGCCTGACCATCATCCAAGAGCATCGTTTCACAGCGACATAACAATGCTTCCACCGACCCTTTGACATAAATTGTCCGCCCAGTCCCATCATGGAGAGTTGCCATATACTGATATTCCGACTCAAAGGGGATGGCATCCAAACGGGGTCGAGTCCCTGCTAAGCCCATTTGACTTAATCCAGCCTTAGCTGCTGCCGTAATCAGCGCCCCCTCCGTCGGATCCCCCACCACGGCCCAATCTTCCCCTGTTTGTTTGAGTTGAGCATCATTACAGAGCAGACCCGCCGTCAGACATTCGGTCAGAGTCAGGGGTAATATTTCCAGACTTGCCTCGCCGTTTTGGGTTGTGGCCGCAAGATAAACTTCCCCTTTCGGGCTGTAGCCACTACCACTCATTTTGTAATGGACATTGCCCGCAAAAATTGCCTGAACGGTCATCTGATTTTCCGTGAGGGTACCCGTTTTATCAGAGCAAATCACCGTGGCACTGCCGAGGGCTTCCACCGCCGGTAGCTTGCGAATAATGGCATTGCGCCGTGCCATCCGATGCACCCCGATTGCTAGGGTAATGGTCACCACCGCCGGTAAGCCTTCGGGAATCGCACTCACCGCCAGGGCCACCGCCGCTTCAAACATTTCTGCGAGGTCTCCCCCCTGTCCCCAACCAATGGCAAAGGTGAGGGTCGCCAGGGTCAAGATCACGTAAAGGAGGGAATGGCTAAACTTGGTAAATTTTCGGGTTAAGGGCGTAGTCAAATTGCTTTGTTGTTCCATGGATTGGGAAATCTGCCCCATTTCCGTCTGGTTTGCCGTGGCCACGACGATCCCCGTTCCCTGGCCAAAGGTGACAAAACTGCCTGCATAGGCCATATTGTGGCGATCGCCTAGGGATGTCTCGGGTGGGAGCAGACCGATTCTTTTCTCCGCCGGCACCGCTTCCCCCGTCAGGGCCGACTCATCAATTTGGAGATTGCGCCCCTTCAACAGCCGTAAATCTGCCGGGACTTTATCCCCCGATGCTAGGAGCACAATGTCGCCCGGAACCAAATCTTGGGAGGGAATTCGCAACACATTACCTTCCCGGAGAACCGTTGCTTCGGTGGTCACAGCTTTGGCGAGGGAGGCGATCGCCCCTTCTGCCTTAGCCTCTTGGATATAGCCAAT
>JAYKIK010000049.1:0-10122 GCA_035284725.1 Synechococcus sp. | reverse complement strand
TTTAACATCAGAAAAAATATTACTGCCGTCTTTGTTACGAAATGGGGGAATGGTTCCTGTCTATGATGGAAAACCAAAGTCCCCTTTTTTGATGATTATTAAAGGCCATGACCCAAGCTCCCGATACTCCCCTCCTGAACGTATCCGATCTCAACGTTTACTACGGCGAAAGTCACATCTTACGCAATGTGGATTTGAATGTAAGCCAGGGGGAAATGGTTTGTCTGATTGGTCGTAATGGCGTTGGTAAAACAACCCTACTGAAAACGATTATGGGTCTGCTGCCGCCCCGTACCGGAAAACTGCGGTTTATGGGCGAAGAAATAAATCCACTTTCGACGGATCGCCGGGCCCGGTCTGGCATTGGCTATGTGCCCCAAGGGCGAGAGGTCATTCCCCGGGTAACGGTCAAGGAAAATCTGCTTTTGGGCTTGGAAGCACTCCCCAAGGGCCGCCGCAATAAGAGCAATATTCCCTCGGAAATTTTGAATTTATTCCCCATGCTCAAGGAAATGTTGCACCGGATGGGGGGAGACCTTAGTGGAGGACAGCAGCAACAATTGGCGATCGCCAGAGCTTTGATGGGCCGACCGAAATTACTGATCCTGGATGAACCCACCGAAGGGATTCAACCCTCGATCATTTTAGAAATTGAAGCAGCCGTGAAACAGATTATTGCCGAAACGGGAATTTCTGTGCTGTTAGTAGAACAACATTTGCACTTTGTGCGCCAGGCAGACCGTTACTACGCGATGCAGAAAGGGGGCATTGTCGCCTCTGGTAGCACCCACGAGTTAAGTCAGGCCGTGATTCAGGAATTTCTTGCCGTTTAATTCAGTAAACACATCAATAAATATCTCGCGCCGCCCGATGGAGGAGAGAATGGCGGTACACAAGGTCATGGATGTTTTTCGCATAGCCTCCGCCAATCACACAGGCCACTGGATAGCCCGCCGCCAAGCAGGTACTCAGTACCATGCGCTCCCGTCGGTACAAACCGGAGTTCGTCATCGCTAATTTGCCGAGGCGATCGCCCACATGGGTATCCACCCCCGCATCATAAAACACTAAATCTGGTTTTACCTGACTGAGGAGATCCTCCAGATGGTGCGCCAAAATTTGCAAGTAGCCATCGTCGTCCAATCCTTCCGGTAGGCCGAGGTCTAAATCACTGCGCTGCTTTTGGCTGGGAAAATTCACCTCGCAGTGCATCGAAAAGGTAAATACCGTCGGGTCATCTTGGAAGATAAACGCCGTGCCGTCCCCCTGGTGCACATCGAGATCGACGATCAAAATCCGCTGCGCTAAGCCCCGTTGCTGAATTGTCCGGGTGGCGATCGCCAAATCATTCAAAATACAAAATCCTGACCCATAGCTGGGGAAAGCGTGGTGGGTTCCCCCCGCCGTATTACAGGCCAAACCGTGCTCTAGGGCTAACTGGGCCGTTAAAATTGTCCCTCCCACCGCCGTTAAAGTCCGTTGTACCACCCCCATACTCCAGGGCAAACCGATCCGCCTTTGGGCCTTTGGGTCTAAAGTTCCCTCGCAATAGGCCGCAACATAATCCGGTGCATGGACGAGCTCAATCCATTCTCGCGGTGCTACTGCCGGTTGGTGGATCTGAGCCTCGGTAATAACACCATCCTGCAGAAGTAAGTCGTGGAGCAGACGAAATTTTGGCATGGGAAAGCGATGTTCCTCCGGAATCGGCGTCACATAATCAGGATGATAAATAACCGGAAACCCCATATATTCCCCACAAAAACAGCAATTTTCCCTCCAAGGATTGTAAAGAATTTTTGCGGTTAACTTTGCAGTGCCTACCCCCAAAAGATCAGAAAATTTTTACACCCGCTGAAAATTTAAAAAGAGCGGCTATAATCAGAGGTAACAAGATAAGGATTTGATCCAGTTAAGTAAGATTGTCTAAAGTTTTCCTGACTGCGTAGCTTTCCGAATCTCTGCCCTCTACATTCTCCGATTCGGAAGAATATTCGTTAATTATGTCGATTTACATTGGAAATTTGTCCTATCAAGTCACTGATGAGGACCTCAGAGAAACCTTTGCTGAGTATGGCAAGGTAAGCCGTGTACAAGTCCCCACTGACCGGGAAACCGGCAGACCCCGGGGTTTCGCCTTCGTGGAGATGTCCAGCGAAGAAGAAGAAAATGCGGCAATTGAAGCTCTCGATGGTGCTGAGTGGATGGGACGTGACCTCAAGGTCAACAAAGCCAAGCCCCGTGAAGACCGTCGTCCCGCTTCCCGTGGGGGTGGCCGCGGCCGTTACTAAGGTATTTTGCAGCGCTATCATCTGGCATTGCGATTAGGAAAAATCGTCTTTGCCACAAAGTAAAGCAAGTGAATCTCCCATTACCAGCGGTAGTGGGATTTTTTTTTGGCGATCGCCTTCCAGGGAACCGATAAGAACTCACTGCCCCTTACTTCTCAGATTTTGACGCGTTTTATTATTTTTTTTAAAGAAATGTAATCAGTAAGCCCCGAAACCTGGGATTATAAATGCCGTATAAAATTACGGGGGAGGCACCCTCCGCTCCTCATCGGCGATGTAAGACAGACCTGTCCTGGGGTCGCCATCTGCAGGAAAAATCCCATGACTTCAACCATGGGAGTATGTCACTATAAAACGAAGCTTCTCATCCTTCTGGGATGATCTTTTCTAAACGCGCTTAATAAAACTGCTGTTCGGAGAAAATTTAATGCGGGACGCTGTTACAAGTCTGATCAGAAATTACGATACCACCGGGCGTTACTTTGACCGTGATGCCATCGAGAACCTAAAAAACTATTTTGCTTCGGGCAATGACCGGATCGCTGTTGCGGCAATGATCAATAGCAAATCTGCGGATCTCGTTAAGGCCGCTGCGAACAATCTTTTTGAGGCGGTTCCAGAACTGCTTTTGGCCGGGGGAAACGCCTACACCACCCGTCGCTTTTCCGCTTGTCTACGGGATATGGACTACTATCTGCGCTATGGCACCTATGCTTTGATTGCTGGGGATGTGGATGTCCTCAATGAGCGAGTCTTACAGGGTCTGCGGGAAACCTACAATTCCCTCGGGGTACCCATTGCACCGACTGTCCGGGGTATTCAATTCCTGAAGGATGCGGTGAAAGACATGGCAGCGGCGGCCGGCATTACCAACACTGCATTTATCGATGAGCCCTTTGACCACATGACCCGCGAGCTGAGTGAAATTGATATTTAGGTCATTTTTGGTCTCTGTTTGCAAGATTTTGGGAAAGTTTTAAACTCGGTTAGTTGCTCTGGCGCATGTCGGGGCAATTTTTTTTGCAGTAACGAAGGTAAGTCCATTAGGCACTGAGGGGATCCACCCGGGGTTGGGAGAGAAGCTGGGTAACCAGGCTACAGAAGTATTGAATCGGCGGAATTTCTAGGCGATCGCTGGTCGTGACTAAAACCACTTCCCGCATATCCATCGCATCCGGCAGGGACTTCACTACGAGGGCCGGATCGGTACGGGCTTCCACCAGGGCCGATTGGGGCAGGAGGGCAATCATGTCTCCCTGGCGCACGAGACCCCGGAAAGCATCCAAACTATTCAATTCAACGGTGGCGGTGGGGGTGAGGCCATGGCTAGCGAGTTGGTCTTGGACGTAGCGCTGCATGCCGTAGCCATCTTTGAAAACCACCTGGGGATAGTGGGCAATATCGGGCCAGGTCAGTTTTTCTTTTTGGGCCAGAGGATGTTTTTGACTGAGAAGCACTTCAATGCTCTCTTGGTACAGCGGCATCACCACCATGTCAGGGCTGGCGGTGAGAAACCGGTTATTCATGACAATGGCCACATCTACTAGGCTATCCCGTAACACCTTTAGGGCGCGATCGCTACCGAGGGCCGTAACCCGCAGTTGGGTTTGGGGATACATCCGACAGAATTGTTGTAAAACGGGGGGCAGATGGTAGGCGCAAACGGAGTGGATGGCCGCAACACAGAGTTCCGATTGGTTACCCGCAAGGAGATCATTGATTTCCGCCCGGGCATTATCCCAACTGCTACAGATCTTACGGGCGTAGGGCAAAAAGCGTTCCCCGGCGAGGGTGAGTTTAACTTGGGCACTGCGGTGAAAAAGAGGCATCCCCACGGCCGATTCTAGGCTCTGGATTTGCCGACTGACGGTGGATTGGGTGACGCCACATTGCTGGGCTGCTTGACCAAAATTTCCGGTGGCGGCGATCGCCAAAAATGCTTGCAGTTGCTCCAGGCGCATGGGTCATCCCTTTGGGTAAATGTTTTCTTGTCATGTGCTCAATGAGTTTACTGCATTGATTTTGGGGGATTTTGTTGGGGATGTTACAAATAGCCAGAAAGCGATCGCCAAGGGGATCGGTATCAATTCCTGAGCATTTAGCCAGAAATCACTGCGGTATTAATTAAATTCGGCTTAATCCTTTCTTGAGGGGCTTTAAGTGGGTCGTACGGGCACCTGGTGCTGCTGGAGATAGGTTTTAATTTCTGCGACGGTCAACTGGCCATAGTGGAGGAGGGAGGCTAAAAGGGCCGCTTCTGCTTTTCCTTCGGTAAGGGCTTCATAGATGTGGTGGGTATTGCCAGCGCCCCCGGAGGCAATTACCGGAATTTCCACCGCGTTGGCGATCACCTTGGTCAGTTCTAGGTCATAACCTGCTTGGGTCCCATCGGCATCCATACTGGTCACCAATAATTCCCCCGCCCCCCGTGTTGCCATTTCCTGGGCCCACCAGAGAGCATCAATGCCCGTATTTTCCCGACCACCCCGCACATACACGTCCCACCCCGGATTTGTCGGATCCGGCCGTCGTCGGGCATCAATGGCAACCACAATGCACTGATTCCCAAAGCGATCCGCTGCTTCATTGATAAAGTTAGGATTCCGCACCGCCGAAGAATTGATACTCACTTTATCGGCCCCAGCCCGCAGCAGATTTTTGATCTGGCCCGTCGTGCTAATACCACCACCAACGGTGAGGGGAATAAACACCTGTTCCGCCGTTTGGTAGACCACGTCAATAATGGTGTCTCGGTCTTCGTGGGTGGCGGTGATATCGAGGAAAACGAGCTCATCAGCCCCTGCATCGTTATAAACTTTCGCCAGTTCCACCGGATCTCCCGCATCCTTGAGATCCACAAAATTCACGCCTTTAACAACCCGACCCGCATTGACATCAAGACAAGGCAAAATTCGTTTAGCAAGCATTTTCGGTAAGTCTCCAGGGTCGGGGGGCAAGGTCATATTTTAAGGGTTGAGGTTGACGTCGGACAAAATTGTTTGGGTGAGCGCATCTTCCGGATCCTGGTAGATGTCTTTTACCACAAGGCAGCCGATATCTTCGATAACTGAGCCATGCTGCATGATAGCTAAGGCGATCACCATCGACCTGTTGTAGATAATCGCTACTTTATTTCTTCAAAATTAGTTGTTTTGCTGTCAGTCCTATGACTAATAGGAACCGAGCTGGCTAGGATCGGCGAATTAAAATGAAAGCGATACATCCTCTGTCAAAAATGCTGTACTGTACCGGAGAAGGTTGTCCCCTACGCTCTGACTGTTATCGCCATACTCAACCGTCCCGGGGTCGCGACGAATTTGCTGTGGTTCCCTATGACGCAACGATAGCAAGCTGCGGACAGTTTATTTCGAATATTCCCAGTGAAGATCTAATCCGGGAAACTGCCTACTATCTTTGGCAACAACGGGGTTGTCCTGAAAATCAAGCCTCTTTGCATTGGGAAGCAGCCTATCGAAATCTCTGCCGTAGCACTGGTCGATTCCGATAACCCTACAGAGAGCTCTGGATCGCCTCGTTTTGTAATCTTGTGATTGTTTGAATGCCTTTTTCCGCCACATCCAGAATCTGATTCAGTTGGTTACGGTTGTAACTGCCGGCTTCTGCGGTGCCCTGCACTTCGATGAGATTTTTGCCACCGATCATCACCACATTAAAATCCACATCCGCCGCCACATCTTCTAAATAATTCAAATCCAGATAGGCTTGCCCCTCGATTAACCCCACGGAAATGGCCGCGACTGGGGCAATAATCGGCGTTTTTTCTAATAGGCCTTCTTGGACTAAACGCTCACAGGCGATCGCCAACCCCACATACCCACCAGTAATGGCAGTGGTGCGCGTTCCCCCATCCGCTTGGAGCACATCCGCATCAACAGTGATTGTGCGCTCTCCCAACGCCTCTAGATTCAGGGCGGCCCGTAAACTGCGACCAATAAGCCGCTGGATCTCCTGGGTACGCCCCGATAGTTTCATAAACTCACGCCGTTGCCGTTCTGGGGTGGAGCCGGGCATCATCCGATATTCCGCCGTGAGCCAACCTTGACCGCTATCCCGCAAAAATGGAGGCACTCCGTCTTCCACAGTAACGGTGCAAAGGAGCTTTGTATCGCCACAGCTTATTAAGACAGAGGCTTTCGCAAATTTTGTAAAATCAAGGTCAAACCTAAAGGGGCGTAATTGATCAAAGGTACGCTCATCGGAACGGTGCCAAACCATGCAACATCTCAAGTGTGGGACGTTGCCCATCATACCCGAGGCTTTTATCAAATCAGTGCAATAAACAAAGAAAAACCCCAGAGCGTTAACTTAAGGGATTTCCTAAAATGGGTCGTCAGAGATTCGAACTCTGGGCCAATCGGTTAAAAGCCGAGTGCTCTACCGCTGAGCTAACGACCCGTCGTGCTTTTCAACACAGCTATACAATATAGCACCGAGTTTTTAGAAACGCAAGCTTTTTGAGTGATTTTTTCTGGGTCGCTCAGAAAGCCTTGCCACCCCAAAGAATCATTCGCTTGTCACGGTAGGGGGTTCTCTTTAGAATTAGGGGCATAAGTCAATAGCATATATTCATTGCAGGAAGACCCTTTGACTTTATTTTTCAATCATTAAAGCGCGTTCTTTAATTCAGTATCCATGGCCCCAGCCCCCGGTATTCTCAAGGAAAAACAAAGCGATCGCCAAACGGTGCGTAAACCCTATCCGAGTTTTAAGGTGATTGTGCTGAATGATGACGTCAATACCTTTGACCATGTTGCCCATTGCCTGATGACCTATATCCCCAATATGACAGCGGATCGGGCCTGGGATTTAACGAATCAGGTACATTTCGATGGCCAGGCGATTGTCTGGGTTGGCCCCCAGGAACCGGCAGAGCTTTATCATCAACAACTGCAACGGGAAGGTTTAACCATGGCTCCCCTCGAGGCAGCATAGATGGCTCAAGAAGACCAGGGAAGACTAGTTTGGAACCATTCCACCCACATTGATGGGCTGATTCCGGTATTGAAAAAACTGGCGACCTGTGAAGGGATTCGCACGATTACTCCAGGGGCTTTGGGCCGCGCCAATGGCAATGCTCCCCGGTTGAGATTGCGGGTGTCGGTGCCGTTACAGGGAGGCTTCAAGGTCATTGCCCGTAAGGGTAAATCAGTACAGGAAGTGTTTATCATCACAGATTTGGCCCAGGAACAACTCCAAGCGGCGATCGCCACGGTGCTCTGAATACCCTGACATTTTTGGAGTTTTGTGAGGCCATGAAACAGGTCTGTCTCATTTTCAATCCGGTGTCGGGTGCTGGGAATGCCCCCCAGGAACTAGAGGAAATTCGCGCCAAACTCATTGATCAAGTGGCCCTGGATGTGCAGTTTACTTCGCCGGAAACCAGTGCGACTGCTTTAACCCAAAGGGCGATCGCCAATGGTGCCGATCTGGTGGTTGCTTCGGGAGGAGACGGGACAGTTTCGGCAGTGGCGACGGTGTTGATGGGCAGTGAAATTCCCCTCGCAGTAATTCCCCGGGGGACGGCCAATGCTTTTGCGGCAGCTTTAGATCTGCCGACAGCCATCGATCAAGCCTGTGACGTGATTTTACAGGGGGAACCCCGACGGATTGATTGCGGCACCTGTAACAGGCAACCGATGATTTTATTGGCAGGTATTGGCCTAGAGGCGGCGACCATTGGTGAAACGGACCGCGACAGTAAACAGCGATTTGGGTTTTTGGCCTATCTTTCCACGGCGGTGCAACAACTCCAGAACCTGCAACCCTTTGAGGCAACTTTAGATTTTGGCGATCGTCAAGAAACGTTTCAGGATGTCCTAGCAATTACTGTGGCCAATTTAGCCCCGAACACATCGATTTTGGCCCAGGGCACAGGCCAGGTTTCGGGGCAGGATGGCCTTTTGGATATCACGGTGTTAACGAAAGACGATGGGGCGGAGGTGCTGGGGGTTTTGAGTGCTTCCTATGAACTTTTGCAGGCGGCTCTCCAGGAAAATCCAGCAGATCATCCCCATGTTCAATCCTGGCGCACAGCCCAACTGGCGGTCACGACCCCATCTCCGAAGGCGTTACTTTTAGACGGTGAATTAGTCGGGCAAACCCCCGTTGAATTTGCGGTGGTTCCTGGCAGCCTTTGGGTGCAGCTTCCCACTGTTGCTGTCGACACGAGTTCTGACCAGACCTAGGAGATTTCACCAGAAACGCCCTGTAGAATGGGGAGAATCTGACGGATGTTTCAGCTGCCCGTGATCTAGGTTTGCCCATGTTTTCCCAATTGCCCACCGATAACCGTGAATTAAATTGGTTTCAGCTCACGGAGGCGATCGCCAAACGTTTTGAAGCGGAATACCAAAACCAACGGCCCGATCTACCGGATGAAGTGCAAGCCCTACCCATTTTCCTCGACTGGCAATCCGGTAAACTCCAAAATCGCGTCACCTCAAAGTTTTGGGAACTCGCTCAACCGAAGAAAAACCAAAATTGCCTCGACCTGGGCTGTGGTCTGAGTTTTTTAATTTATCCCTGGCGCGATTGGAACGCCTATTTCTACGGTCAAGACATCAGCAAAACCGCCACTGAAATTCTCCAGTCCCGGGCACCCCAGCTCAATTCCAAACTCTTTAAGGGCATTAGCCAAAAACCAGCCCACCACCTCGAAGCCTACGCCCCTGACTTTTTCGATTTGGCGATCGCCACTGGCTTTAGTTGTTACTATCCCCTGGCCTATTGGGAAACGGTGCTCGAGCAGGTGCAACGGGTGTTGAAACCGGGAGGATTCTTCGTTTTTGATGTGGTTGACCCCAATCAGGAGATCGCCGAAGACTGGTCCATTCTCGAAACCTACCTGGGCGCTGAAGTCTTCCTCGAAGAACCCCAGGATTGGCAAACTTTAATTAAAAAATCCGGTGCGAAAATCGTCAAAGAACAAGGCGGCGAACTGTTCCACCTCTACAAAATTCGTTGGTAAGGGGGTATCGTTGGGGATATTGGCGGTTTGTCAGGTCAGTGAGAAGATAAACAACGTGGCTTATCAAGGACTGTGGGAAATGTTTAAGCGGATTATTCTGTTAGTGGTTTTAGCCTTTGGCCTGTGGAGCTGTGGCGATCGCCTCGATGCCCGCTCCGTTAGTGACCTCAACCCCGAATCCCAACCCGTCGTCACCCAAACCTTAACGGAGGTAGCAACCCCCAGCCTGATTACAGAACTCCGCAAAGAACTCGATCAATACCAACCCCAGGTCAAAATCCTCAGTCCCCAACCCGGCCAAACCTTAAATAGCACCACCGTCGACATTCAGCTTCAAGTCAACGATCTCCCGATTTTTAAAGACGAAGAACTAGGCATGGGGCCCCATGTACATCTCTTTGTCGATGACCAGCCTTACATTGCCGTTTACGACGTCACAAAACCCATTACCCTAGAAAACCTCAGCCCTGGCAGTCACCTCATCCGCGCTTTTGCCTCCCGTCCCTGGCACGAAAGCTTTAAAAATGAAGGGGCCTACGCCGAAACTACCTTTAACGTTTTCACCAAAAGTAACAGCAATATCCCCAATTTCCAACAGCCCCTCCTCACCTACAGCCGACCCCAGGGAACCTATGGGGCTGAGCCGATTATGTTGGATTTCTACCTGACCAATGCCCCCCTCCACTTTGTTGCCCAGGCCGACAGTGCCGATAACATTAACGATTGGCGCATTCGGGTCACCATCAACGGCGAAAGTTTCATCCTCGACAACTGGCAACCCATTTACCTCGAAGGCTTCAAAAAAGGGGAAAACTGGCTCAAGCTCGAATTTATCGATGACCA
>JAYKIK010000048.1:0-6035 GCA_035284725.1 Synechococcus sp. | reverse complement strand
CTAAACTAGAAGACTCCGGTTTCACTTCAGCGACAAACAGAGCTTTGTTTCGAGCTCAGCGGCGGGTAAGGGTCGAGAAAAGAGATAGCCTTGACCATAGCCACAGCCCAGGCATTTCAGTTTCTCTAGCTGGTAAGCGGTCTCAATGCCTTCGGCGATGGTCGAAATTTTTAGAGTGCGGCTGAGGGCCAGAATAATATCAACAATGGCGGTCTCTGGGTGATCCGCTTGAATCTGGTTCACAAAAGAGCGGTCTATCTTGAGAACATCCACAGGGAAACGATGGAGATAGGCGAGGGAAGAATAACCTGTGCCAAAGTCATCGATGCTAATCTGGAGGCCCTGGGCGCGTAGTTCTTGGGTAATGGCGATCGCCGTTTTTGGATTATCCATGATCGCACTTTCCGTAATTTCGAGCTTGAGGCAAGCTGGATTGACGCCAGTGTTCTTTAGTACCCGGTTGATATCCGTGATTAAAGTCGGACAGGAAAATTGACGTACTGAGAGATTCACGCTCATGGTTAAGTGGCGATACCCCATGTCATGCCAAATTCGCAGTTGTTCACAGGCCTGTTCCAAAACCAGAAGTCCCACCGGCACAATCAGTCCTGTCGCCTCCATACAAGGGATAAATTCCCCCGGTGAAACCATGCCCCGTTCTGGGTGTTGCCATCGCACCAGGGCTTCCATCCCCACGATCTGACCGTTGTCTAAATTGATGATGGGTTGGTAGTAAGTGATAAATTCCTGTTTTTCTAAGGCCCGCTGGAGGTCATTTTCCAAGGTGAGACGATTCAGGATCGCAGTATGCATGGCTGGGTCAAAATTTTGCACGGCGCCCCGACCCCGATGCTTTGCGTGATATACGGCTGTATTCGCTGCTTGGAGCAGATTATCAGCGCCCTGCTGGAGACTTTTTTCGAGGGCGATGCCCATATAGGTGGCCACATAAATGCTGAGATCCCCGACGCTAAAAGCTGCTTCAAAGCTAGTCTGGAGGGTCTGCATCAGCGGCTCGGCTTCTGCAAAGGTGTCGACCCCAGAACGCACCACACAAAACATATCTTCACCAATGCGGGCCAGGAGATCATCAGCCCGGAGATGTTGTTTTAAACGTTGGGCGATCGCCTGTAAAAGTTGGTCGCTCACTTCATAACCGAGGGAGTTGCGTACTAACTGGAAATGGTGACAATCGATGTACACCAAAACCAAAGAAGTTTCACTGGCCTCTAATTTCTTTGTTAGGGCCCTGAGTAACCCGGTACGGCTGGGCAAACCCGTGAGGGAATCCTCCATGATTAGACGGTTTAGGGCGGCAGTGCGCTCCTGGACTTTGGCTTCTAGTTGGGCATTAAAGGTTTCAAGCCGTTTCTGTTGGTGACGAATCCGCAACATCGATTGCACCCGGGCCGACAGTTCGATGCTGTTGAGAGGTTTACTAATAAAGTCATCGGCCCCAGCAGCGAGGCACCGGGCAAGGTCTTGTTTTTCGGTCAAGGCCGTCGCCATGATGATCGGTACCGTTTGCCATTGGGGGTCAGACTTCAGGGTTTGGCACACGGCAATGCCATCCATGTCGGGCATCATCACATCGAGCAAAATCAGGTCAGGGTCATAAAAAGACAGTTGCTCAAGGGCGGCGCGACCACTGTTAGCGTAATGGAGTTGATAGGCCTTTTGACCATTCCACTTACCCTCGTGGGTTGTGAGGATCGCCTCGATGACTTCAAAGTTTGTGGGGTCATCGTCAACGACAAGGATTGAGAGGATTTGCATGGGGGGACGGTGGTGGGAGACCAGCGAATCTATAGGAGGGTTTAGGAGTCAAGTACCCTTACATAATGTTACAGGTATATTTTCTGTCTGGGGGTAATTGTCACAAAAGGCTTATTGGGGCGCACTGTTATCGACAAGTCGGTTATTTACAAATCGGTGGGAGAGTTGGGGTTCCCTGGGGTGATGGGGGCCAAAAGTTTTTGAATTGCGGCGTCTAATTCCTTGAGTTTGACGGGTTTGCTGAAGTAGTCATTGGCTCCGGCATCCAGGCACCGTTGGCGATCGCCTTCCATGGCCAAGGCTGTGAGGGCAATTATCGGGATCTGACGTTGGTTGTCTTGCTGGCGGATAATTTGGATCGCCTCTAGACCATCCATTCCCGGCATTTGAATATCCATCAAAATCACATCGGGTCGCTGGGTCATGATGATATCAATGGCCTCTTGACCATCCTGGGCACACAACACTTGATAGCCTTTCGCCCGCAGATAGCAGGAAATGGTCATGACATTGGCAAGATTATCTTCCACCAACAAGATTAAGGGAATGGTCTCGACTGTTGCTGTATCTATGGTGGCGGCGACAGTGGCGGGAGCGGCTAAGGGTTGATTCGTTGCTTCGGATTTTGGTAACTGGTGGGGCAAAACATGGGCCCCATAGGGAAAATCCAAGGTAAAACAACTGCCTTGGCCCAGTTCGCTCGTCAGGCCCACCCGACCCCCATGGAGTTCAGCAATGCGACGCACCAAAGCTAAACCGAGGCCCGTGCCCATATATTTGCGGTTGAGGGCGCTATCGATTTGGACAAAGGGTTGAAATAGTTTGGAAATATTCTCTGGTGCAATGCCAATCCCCGTATCCTGGACGGTGAAACGGAGGTAATGGGCCTGTCCCTCGGATAGGGTTGAAACCGTTAAGGCGATCGCCCCTCCCTCTGGGGTAAACTTCACCGCGTTGGTCAACAGGTTTAGCAAAGCCTGCCGCACCCGGATTTCATCGGCAAATAGATCCGGTAAACGCCGTGGAATTTCTGTTTTGATCCGAATCCGTTTCTTCTGGGCCTGCTGCTGAATGAAGTTGAGACTAGAGGCACAGAGTTCTTCGACGGCAACATAGCGACAGTCGAGGGTCATTTGACCGGACTCAATTTTGGCCACATCCAGGATGTCGTTAATCAAAGCGAGGAGGTGATCGGCACTCCTTTCTACGGTCTGGAGGGCATTCGCTTGTTTCTCGGTAATGGTGCCAAAGATCTGGTCTTGGAGGGCTTCTGTCATCCCTAAAATGGCGTTGAGGGGCGTCCGGAGTTCATGGCTCATGTTGGCAAGGAACTCATCCTTTAACCGGGTGGCCCGTTCCAATTCGGCATTGGTGCGTTGTAACTCCGCTTCTGCGGCCCGGCGATCGGTAATGTCTTGGCACACACAAATCAAAAGGCCATCTTCCGAGAAGGTCAAAGATAACTGCTCTGGGAACGTGGAGCCATCTTTACGGGTGGCGATCGCCTCCCCTGTCCAAGACCCCTGGGCCTGGAGTACCGGAAAAACCTCCCGATCGAAGCGGGCCAATTCTGCCTCAGAATAAAGGATTCGCCAACTTTGACCCAGGAGTTCCGCCGCCGACCCATAGCCAAACATCGTCACATGGGACGAGTTCAAATACATATAGTGACCATCCTGGAGGATGGCGATCCCATCCACCGCCGCCTCGATTGCTGCCAGCTGACGTTTTAGCTTTAGTTCAGCCTTGTACCGGTCGGTCACATCTTGATATGTCCCCAAAATACCAACAATATCCCCTAGAACATTTCGAAGGGGGAGCTTGTTTGTTTCTAACCAGAGTTGAAAGCCGTCTTTAGGGTGAACCACTTCAGCGACTCTCATTCTGCTTTCACCAGTCTCCATAATTGCGTTGTCGACATTCCTAGCCAGCTCCGCACGATAAAACCCGCTATCTACCTCAGCCCAAGGAAGTTCAAAATCGTTTTTACCGACGAGGTCATCAAGGGAATTGAGGGATAAGTAGTTCAGAAATTTGGTATTGGCACCAAGGTAACGACAGTCGCGGTCTTTCCAGAAAATGCCGAGGGGCACGGTATCGAGAATGGTTTCGAGAAACTGTTGGGACTCCTGGAGTGCTAGATTGGCTTGCTTTTGGCCGGTGATATCAAATCGAATGGCTAAGTAACGCTCCGGCCGACCCTGCTCATCTAAAAAGGGCACAATGGTACTTTCGACCCAGTAGAGCTGACCCCCTTTGGCCCGGTTACAGATTTCGCCCCGCCAGACCTCTCCCCGCTGGATAGTTTGCCAAAGATCGGCAAAAAAGCTCGGGGGATGAGTGCCAGAATTTACAAGGCGATGGGTTTCGCCTAAAAGCTCTGTTTCGCTGTAGCCGGAGATCTCCACAAAATTCTGATTGACATAGTTAATGGTCCCCTCGGCATCGGTAATCACCACAATGGCGGCTTGGTCTAGGCCCAACTTAAACCCCGCCAGTTCTTGGAGGAGTTGTTTTCGTTCCTGCCCGATCCGGCGGCGTTCGGTGACGTCTTGCATAATGGCGAGCACATTGGTCGTGCCATCGGGGGCCTGGAGGAGGGAGGTCGTCATGGAAAGCACTCGATCAGATCCATCTCGGTGTCGAATTGTCCACTCTTCACCCAGGATATGATCCCCAAGGCGCATGGCTTGCATCCGGGCGATCGCCTTTGCCTGTACCCTCGGGTCGGGATAGAGGGTCTGGTACCAGCCCAACTGATTAATTTCCGTCTGGGTATAACCGGTGATGACCTCCATTTGAGGATTCCACACCGTGAACTGGATGTAGGGATAGTCGGGGACTTCTCGGCACACACAAAGCCCCTCGGCCAAATTTTCCAGAATGGAACGACGAAAGGTATTTTCTGTTTGAATGGCTTCCTCGAAGATCTTGCGATCGGTGATATCGGCGACCATGGCTATGGCTCCGGTGTACTGACCCGCTTCATCAAAAATGGGGCTCCCTGAAACCAAAGCCCAGAGGGTTGAGCCATCACGCCGCAGGAAAGGGACCTCATTAACTTCAGCAATACCGGATTCCCGTCGTTCCAGGAGTGTTTGGAGATGGGAATGGAGATCCATTGGCAGGAAATCAAAAAGCGATCGCCCTTCCATTTCCGGGGCTGTGTACTGCAGCATTTGGAGTAGGGCATCATTGGCAAATTGATGGTTTGCTTTTTGATCGATGATCCAAATCCCTTCCTGGGCTGTTTCGATCAGCTGACGATATCTTGTCTCACTGGCCCTGAGGGCGAGTTCTGCCTCTTTTTTCGCGGTGATATCCCGGAAAATAGCTCGGGTTGATAAAGGCGATCGCCGCCCATCCTCAGTGACCTGATAGCGGCAGTTAATATTGCCTTCCACCAAAACTGCCCGTCCCGACTTGTGGATGAATGTTAATTCCACCTGCTCAATCTCATACAGCGCTCCGGCCTGCATCTGGGCGATTACCTGCTGACAATGGGGAACACAATCCGGCGCCAGGATATCAAACAAAGTGAGTTGATTCACCTCAGCGGCCGTGTAGCCCAAAGTCTCTCGCCAAGCCCGGTTCACAAACTGAAAACGCCCCGTCTCAATACAAACCATCTGGATCAGATCATGGGCATTGTCTAGAAAGTCCTGGAGTAATGCTTCCCGTTCTGCCAAGGCCTGGGTTCGTTCAGTAACCTGTTCCTCTAAATCTGTATTAAACCGCTCTAGCCGTTGGGCCGTCAGGAGTCGTTCCAGTTCTGCCCCCGCCCGCACCGCGAAAATCGACAGCAAAGTTTGGGCCCAATCGGGTTCCGTCAGAGGTTGATCATGGAGAATACAGAGGTTGCCAATGGCTTCTCCTGTACCGTTCCGGAGGCTGATCCCCAGGTAACTTTCCACCTGCAAATCAGCAAATAGAGCATTTTCAGGATAAAGATTTTGAACGGCCTGGGGGTGGTAACAACTCCCCGTTTCCATGGAGGCAACACAACAGGGGGCCGCTTCGTAGGGGACTAGACAAGGAGGACGCAGTTCGCCATCGGCCAACAATGCTAAAACCTGTAAGCCCGTCGGCACTGCCTGGGCCACAAAGACATAGCGCACCTGCAACGCTTCAGCGATACATCGGGCCAAGGCCGGAAAAAAAGCCTCCCCGGTCAACGCGGCTGTCCCCTCTACCACCTGGCGTAGGGACGCTTCCGTGCGATCGCGGCGGATCTCTGCTTCCCGTTGTTCGGTGATGTC
>JAYKIK010000047.1:0-43340 GCA_035284725.1 Synechococcus sp. | reverse complement strand
GCTCAAACACCGATTATTACGGTGCATATTGGCGATGATTTCAAGTGTATGCAATTCTGCAAAGCGCTGCTGGAAGCTGGGGTCTATGTGAATGCGGCGGTGTATCCCGCTGTTCCCCGCAACAAAGCGGCCCTCCGTACCAGCGTCATGGCCACCCACACCCGCGAACACTTGGATAAAGCTCTTGAAATTTTTGCAGCAGTGGGTCAGCAGTTTCTCCCTGGGGCTGAATAGATGCGACACGCGATAATTACCGGGGGTTCTAGTGGCATTGGGTTGGCGATCGCCTGTCAGTTGGCCCAGCAGGGGGATGTTAATCTTTCAATCATTGCCCGCAGTTCCGATAAGCTCCAGGCAGCTCAAACCAAAATACAGACTGCTTTTGCAAACCCTCAGCAGCAATGTTTAACCCTCACGGCGGATGTGGCCCAAAAATATAAGGTCGAAAAGGTGATCGCCTCAGCCATTGAAAAGTTTGGTGCTCCGGATTTGTTGATTACTTCGGCAGGGATTGCCCACCCCGGCTATTTTCAGGAACTTCCCCTCAACGTTTTTGAACAAACCATGGCAGTGAATTATTTTGGGACGCTATATGCTATCCGGGCGGCCCTTCCAGCGATGACCGCTCAAAAACGAGGACAAATTGTGATGATTTCTTCAGGTGCAGGCCTGGTGGGACTCTTTGGCTATACTCCCTACAGCCCCAGTAAATTTGCCCTACGGGGTTTGGCGGAATCTCTCCGGGGAGAACTAAAGCAATCCGGAATCCAAGTGGCGATCGCCTATCCCCCTGATACCGATACCCCCCAACTGGCCGCTGAAAATTTGACAAAACCGCCGGAAACCAAGTTAATTACAGGAACCGCCCAAATGTGGAGCCCTGAGGAGGTTGCCAGGACGATTCTACGGGGTATCCAGCGCCAACAATTTGCCATTACCCCAGGCTTGGAAATGCAACTGCTGTATCGTCTCCACAGCTTATTGGCCCCCGTCCTGCAATGGTATTTTGACCGCCTTGTGGCCCGTGTCCGCCAGGACTAATTCGCCCTTTCTTTCACCCTGACCCCATGGGAACGAGCACCATGACCCATTCTGCGAAAACCATTGTTGATCTCCTACGTCATCGCGCTGACAGTACCCCCGACCTTACTGCCTATCACTTTATTGCCGGGGAAGATGACCTTAAAGCGCTGACCTATACCCAGTTAGAACAACAGGTAAAGGCGATCGCCACCCATTTGCAAACCTTTATCGAACCGGGCGATCGCATTTTATTAGTGTTTCCTTACTCCGCTGGCCTTGAATTTATTGCGAGTTTTTATGGCTGTCTCTACGCCGGGGCGATCGCCGTCACCATTAACCCCAGTCGCAGTGATGACGCCCTCGATAAACTCATGGAACGGGTGGAAGACTGTCAGGCCAAAGCAATTCTCACAACCCGCTCCCTCATCGACTATTTTCAAAAGAAACTGATCAAAGCGCCTCTCCAGGCCGCAGGTTTGACCCGTAGATTCAGCCAAATCAAAGTGATCGCGATGGATGAAATTTCTGTAGATCTGGCGGCAGGCTGGAATCCCCCTGAGGTTAACGACGAAACTCTAGCCTTTCTACAATACACTTCCGGTTCGACGGGTAAACCCAAAGGGGTGATGGTCACCCATGGTAATGTGCTCCACAATTCCGCGGCGATCTACAAATCCTTTAGCCACAGTCCTGAAACCAGGATGGCTAGTTGGCTCCCGATGTTTCACGATATGGGCCTCATTGGTGGCGTCCTCCAACCCCTCTATGGAGGCTTTCATTGCTATTTGATGTCGCCCATTGAGCTGATCCAAAAACCTGTCCGTTGGTTAGAGGTGATTTCCCAATACCGCATTGAAACCAGTGGTGGCCCGAACTTTGCCTATGATCTCGTTGCCCGGCAAGTGACCCCAGAACAACTAGAGGCCCTAGATCTGAGCTGTTGGGATGTGGCCTATAGTGGTGCCGAAACTGTCCGAGCAAGCACCCTGGAAAAATTCACCCAAACCTTTGTCCCCTGTGGCTTCCGTAAAGAAGCTTTTTATCCTTGCTATGGCATGGCCGAAGCGACTCTTTTCATCAGTGGCGGCTCGAAGGAAAAAGCCCCTGTGGTGCAATATATGGCCGCTGAAGCCCTCGAACAACACCAGGCAATCATCAGCACTGATGGCAGTCGCGGCATTGTTAGTTGTGGTTGGCCCTGGCTTGGGGATGAGGTGATCATCGTCGATCCAGAGACAAAAACAAAGCTTCCCGAAGGCCAAGTGGGGGAAATTTGGGCTGCTGGCAAAGGTATTGGTAAGGGTTACTGGGAACGGCCAGAAATGACCCAGGAAACCTTTCAAGCCCATGTGGATGACCAAGGCCCCTATCTGCGCACAGGAGATTTAGGTTTTTTGAAAGATGGAGAACTGTTTATTACGGGGCGCACTAAGGACGTAATGATTCTCTGGGGCCGCTATCGGTATCCCCAGGATATTGAACTCACCGTTGAACAATGTCACCCTGCCCTCCGTCCCTGTGCTGGTGCTGCTTTTTCCGTTGAGGCAGCCGATGAAGAACGACTTGTGGTTGTTCAAGAATTAGAACGGAGTTATGTACGCAATTTCGACCTTGAGGAAATTGTTGGGGCGATTCGTCAGGCGGTTTACGAAGAACATACGGTGGAGGTTTATGGTGTTGTTCTCCTGCGAACGGGGAACATTCCTAAGACTTCTAGCGGCAAAATTCAACGGCAAGCCTGTCGGCAGCAGTATCTAGCGGGAACCTTGAAGGGTCTTGGGGAATGGCAGTTGGCGATCGCCGATAGTAATGTGGCAGCTTTAGCCAATAGCCTCTAAGGGTTTCGATGAAAATCGCGATTATTTCAAGCACTTTTCTCCCCTCCCATGATGGGGTGAGCATTACGCTATTTGAACGTCTGCAGGCCCTATCGGATCAGGGGCATCAGGTGCTCTGTTTGGTTTCCAGTTACCAGGAAGTTGCAGAAATTTACCCCCGCTGGTCTGAGTATGTGGGAGATTTATTTCCGCATGTCACCATTGTGCCATTGCCCAGTGTGGCCTGGTTGGGGATTCCCCAGGAGCGCAATCCAAGGCGCAGTAGTTTGAAATCTATCGAGATGACCCTCAAGGAATTTCAGCCGGATTTAATGCAAATTGAGGAACCGGAACGGCTCTGGACGACGCTGTTTACCTTACCGGGACGGGATTACGCCCAGGCACAAAATATTCCTTACATTGGTTGTTACCGGACGAATTTTGTCGATTATCTCCAGGATTATGCTCCGGCTTGGTTGGTGCCTCTAGCAAAGCGAGCTGCTCTAGGGTTAACCCGCTGGCTCTATGGCAAATGTTCTGTCACCCTGGTGGGGAGCCATTTTATTGAACAGCGCCTGAAGCGATGGCAGTTAAAAAATGTGGTTTATATGCCCGTGATTGGCCCACCAAAAATTACCAATCCCCAAGCCTTAAAACAAACAGATTTTTTTCAGCAACGTTATGGCCTACCAGAGCTAGATCATCGCGTAACAATTCTTTTTTTGGGGCGGCTGTCTCCCGATAAAAATTGGGCTTTTACCCTAAAACATCTACCAGAACTTCAACGGGCAAACTTGAACGAAGATTTCACGCTGCTGGTAGCGGGCCGGGGGGAATTAGCAGAGGCGATCGCCCAGAGTGAATTTGCCCAAACTTTACCAACGGTTATCCTGGGGGAAGTGCCCCACCAAGAAGTCCCCATCCTATTGGCAAATGTCGATCTCCATGTGACTGCTTCCTTAAAGGAAACCTTTGGCCGGACGGTGCAGGAATCTCTCTATGTGGGTACCCCCGTTTTGGCACCGGATTGTGATTGGGCCCGGAATTTAATTGAGCCTGGGGTAAATGGTTCCCTATTTAAGCCTGAAGACGGGGAAGACTTTATCCAGCACTTGACCCAGCTCATTAACACCAAAGGCGATCGCCAACGATTACGAGACAATATCCGAGTCCAGAACCAAGCCTGCATGGCACAACCCGATCCCAGTCAGCAATGGATTCACTATTTAGAAGCCCAGATCGCCTCAGCGAGAAATGAGATTAGGGGTCGGTAACGAGCGTCGAGAAATTTCCCGCCAGGTACAAAACAAATTCAGACTAAATCCAAGGCCATTGGCGATCAGTGTCGCTAGCCCTGCCCCCCAAGCACCGTAATAGTAAGCAAACACCATCAGGAGGGGTAGATAAATCAATAAAATTGCCGTGGCATTGTTCCTCAGGGACAAATGGGGCATTTCCATGGCAAATAAAGCCGGTTCTAGCAGATAATTTCCCATTAAGAATAGCCCCGCCGTAATCAGTAATACTAAAGGGCCATAGGCCGCCGTAAACTCAGACCCCATCGCATAATGGAGGAGTATTTTTCCCCCCAGAAGAATCCCTACCAGCAGCGTCAAACCAAGACCCAATAAAATTCGTCCCAGTTTCCACAGCAGATTGCGGAATTTTCGCCAACGCCCCTGGGTACTGAGATAGGCCAATTCAGGATAAACGGACTGGGTAAACAGCAGCGCTAAATCCTTGAGAGGGGTTGAAAATTCATAGCCCGCTCGAAATAACCCCACAGCACTGGGATTCGCAAAAACGCCGACGATTAAAGGGCTGAGGGTAATGGCGAGGGGTAAGGAAGAGTTGAGGTTGGAAACCAAGCAGAATTTGAGAATCTGGGGTTTTAGATGCAATAGAGGTCGCAAAGAGGCATTCATCCCCCGTAATATTGGTTTTTTCGCTGTTTCCCACCAGCCCCAAATCAAATGACAGAGACCATTCGCCGCTTCACCACTCAACCAAGCCAGCAAATAACCGATGAGGGGGGCATCTAACCAAAGGGCGATCGCCGTTCCCGCAAGGCGCACCAGGGGGGCCACCATTTGTAAAATGGCCAATACATTAAAACGGTCATAAAGGCGCAGGAGGCCGATGGGCGTCGAGCTTAGGGTCAATAAAATTAAAATACTCACCCGCTGTACATCCTGGATCATCACCGCATCCCAGCCCACCCACGGCCCCACCACAGGCGCAGCGGCCACCGCAATGAGATAACCCCCGAGGGAACCGAGAAAATCGAGACAAGTGGTGAGCTTAATGAGATTTTGTAAGCCTAAATAATCCTTAGTTTTAAGATAGTCGGCACCATAGCGGATGAGAGCCTGCCAAGATTGAAAAGTGGTCAAACCAATGAGCAGTTCGATGTAGGCTCGCACAAGGATCAATTTCCCGAAAGTCACCACCCCAAGGGCATGGGCCGTCAGACTAAGATAGGCAAAATTGGCGATCGCCGTGAGAATTTGTCCGCAAAGTAACCAACTAAAATTTTTTAAAATCTTGCGGAGAATACGGTCTGCCCAAAAAAACTTAGCCATTGATTCGTGACGAAAAAACTGAAAGTCCCCATTACCCTAGAGCAGAGGCGTGCGGCGGCCACTATAATACAAAAGTTTACAAATGGGGTCGTAAGAAAAAACGTTAATCTACCGCCCCCCCGGCCAGCACAGCCTGTTTACTCTATTGAAGTTTGCCTAGAACCGCAAGTGTAACCCATGGAAATTTTGTTACCCCTCCTCGTTTTTAGCCTTGCCTTTATCTTTGGCAGCTTTCTGGAATACTGGATTCACCGAATTTTCCACGCTTCCCCTAAGCATCCCCTCAAGCGCATTTTTCCTAAGCTCGGCCAGGGCCACACCCAACACCACATCGGCGGCACGGGCCAGGGCTTCCTTTGGGAATTCCGTAATTATGTTATCGGCACCAGTGTCGTGATGTTTCCCTTTTTTCTCCATTCCCTGACCCTAGGTGTTTGTTGGTTCCTGGGTTGCTTCGTGTATGCGGCCTTCGCCGCCTATGCCCACCAACTGCAACATGACAACCCGATCAAATGCTTTTGGTTACCGATGCCTGTCCACTACGTTCACCACAAATACAACCAGTGGCACCACAACTTTGGCATTGGTGTCGATTGGTGGGATCGGCTATTTGGTACCTATCGCCCCAAACTGGATTGGATTTCCGAAAAGGAACAGCGCACAGCCCACCAGAAACTTTGGGAAATTAAATGGCTCTAGCCAGGGACGTTGCCATAAAAAAATGGGCCTAGGGGACCCATTCGTTGCAAATTCTATTTTCCTAGGTTACTGGTGCTAATGGCGGACCTTGTCTGAGGAAAGCACTGCAACAGTTCTAAATACGTGGCGCAATCAAGGCCGGAGCCTGGGGATTTAACCATGCCTGGGCTTGGCGATCGCTTTTAGTCTCGATGACCTGCTCGGCATAGATGGGGAGGGCAGAACGCACCTTCGCCGCCACCTCAACGGTTTTGATGTCATAGGCAGTGGTGGCCAACTTTGGATACAGACCAATGGCAATAATCGGCGCCAGGAGAGAAACTGCGATAAAAATTTCCCGGGGCTTAGCATCTTCCCATGGGTTCGACTTCGCTTGGGATTCAGCCCCTTTGCCGTAGAACACTTCCCGTAACATCGACAGTAGATAAATCGGGGTTAAAATCACACCCACCGCAGTCAAGAAAATGGCGATCGCCTTAAAACCATGGCTGTAGACATCGCTATTACTCAAACCGAGGAATACCGTTAGTTCACTGACAAAGCCACTCATCCCCGGCAGGGCCAAAGACGCCATCGCCGCCGCCGTAAACATCGCAAAGGTTTTAGGCATTAACCGGGCAATCCCACTCATTTCGTCCATCATCAGGGTGTGGGTGCGTTCATAGGTCACTCCAGAAAGGAAGAATAAAGCCGCTGCGATAAAACCATGGGACAACATCTGCAACACAGCACCGTTCATTCCCAACTCCGTGAAGGAAGCAATCCCGACGAGAACAAAGCCCATGTGGGAAATAGAAGAAGACGCCAAACGACGCTTCAAATTCGTCTGCCCAAAGGCGGTCAAAGCACCGTAAACAATGTTGACAATCCCAAGGATAATCAGTACGGGCGCGAAACGGATATGGGCCTCCGGGAGCATTTCCATATTTAAACGGATCAGGCCATAGCCCCCCATTTTCAACAAAACCCCAGCCAGAATCATGGAAACTGGCGCCGAAGCTTCACTGTGGGCATCAGGTAACCAAGTGTGGAGGGGAAAAATCGGTAGCTTCACCCCAAAGCCAATGAGGAATCCTGCATAGGCGAGGAGTTCTAAGACGGGGGGATAATCCTTCAGACCGAGGGCCTGCATATCAAAGGTCACCTCTCCGCCGTAGAAGGCAAGGGCGAGGGCTGCCGCCAGGATAAACACTGAACCCAGGGCCGTGTAGAGGATAAACTTCGTGGCTGCATAGAGACGCTTTTTCCCGCCCCAAATGGAAATAAGCAGATACACAGGTACCAGCTCCAGTTCCCACATGATGAAAAACAACAGCAAATCCTGCACTGCAAAAACACCGATCTGCGCCCCTAACATCACCAGAATCAGCGCTGCGAAGAGCTTAGGCTTTTTCGTGACGTTCCAGGCTGCGAGGATCGCCAGGGTTGTAATCAAGGTCGCCAAAAGAATTAAAGGCATTGATAAGCCATCAACACCCAGGGACCAGTTCAAACCCAATTGAGGAATCCAGGGAAAATTTTCGGTGAGTTGAAACTCAGTACGAGTGAGGTCGTAGTTTTGCCAAAAAGCTGTAACTAAGAGGGCAAAATCGGTGAGGGCAACGCCTAGGGTGTACCAACGGATGGTTTTACCTTCCTTGTCGGGAATGAGGGGAATAACAAGGGCCGCAAGGAAAGGAAAGGCGATCGCCCCAGTGAGCCAGGGAATTTGCAGGCTATCCATAGGACTAGGAAAAAATACTTATTGATTGCGTTCGCCTCCGATTATATGAACTTTTATTACAAGTTGCCAAGGGGCAAAATTAAAAACTTTTTATCATTACCTGGCTTTTTTCTCTTGTCTGTTTACCAGAAGACATCATCAAGACCTAATAATGAGAAAACAGAAAAAAATTATGTGATTTTTGCAAATTTTTTCGGTCTATCCAAGACTCAAATTCCCATGCAGAGGAAGTTCCAGAGACTATTTATCCTGGAATAATTGATTAAAACCAACTGGATTTATAGAGATTTACCGATTATTTCCCTTTGCTTAGGGCTGCTCACTGCTATCAGCAAGTTTGGGGATTTGTAAAACAGGACGATTGAGGGCAACCACAAGGGCTTCTTCCTCTCCAGGGGATTGAGGTTCCACCAAAGAAGTGGCGGGGGACATCGGTGCCTGGGCATCATCGTTGGCTACAGAGGCGATATTCCGTCCCCATTGGGGTGCTTGGTTAAGAACTCCGGCTACTAGAAGCGCGGCGATCGCTCCACTGCCCCACAGGGAAATCGTTTTTAGACGACTTTGACGCAGTTTGGCAAGTACCCGTTGGCCAAGGTATTGGGCCGAGAGACTGGTGGGAATGGGGAGTAGCTGTAGGGCTTGGCGCAGTTGCCGCAACTGTTGGTATTGTCGTTTGACCTCAGGATCCGTATCGAGGAGATGCTGAATTTCACGACATTCTGCGGGGGTTGCTTCCCCGTCAAAATAAGCACTGAGGCGCTGGAACTGCTCGAAATTATGGGCCATGGGAATGTCAGTGGGTGGGTGGTGCGAATTGGCAGAAGGAAGTTGGTTCATGGTGATGGTCACCCCCAAAGGTGATCGCCGCTGGTATGTGGCAGAGATAAACATTACCTGCTATTCAGCAAGGTAGGGTTGGAGCATCTCCTGTAATTTGGCGCGAGCGCGGGCGATGCGAGATTTAACGGTGCCGAGGGAAACCCCGGTGATTTCTGCAATTTCCTCATAGGGGAGCCCTTCAATTTCCCGGAGGACGATCGTTGTCCGAAAAACTTCTGGTAATTCGGCGATCGCCTCCCGCAGATGTTCATAAAATTCTTGGGTCGCCAAATCATCATCAGGGCTAGGGCCATCCGCTGGCACATCCCAGGTCACTTCCCCATCCTTCGTTTGTAGCGGATTATCTAGGGAAAGGGGCCGACGCACCCGTTTGCGCTTTCGTAGTTCGTCATAGAACAGGTTGGTAATAATTCGGCTGAGCCAACCTTTAAATTTACGCGGATCTTGGAGACGCTGGAGATTACGATAAACCCGAATCCAAACTTCCTGGGACAGGT
This sequence comes from Synechococcus sp., assembly GCA_035284725.1. Lineage (GTDB taxonomy): Bacteria > Cyanobacteriota > Cyanobacteriia > Cyanobacteriales > MRBY01 > MRBY01. The sequence goes on along the minus strand of JAYKIK010000047.1, from coordinate 34,156 downwards.
CAGAACGATCTTGCCAGTCCGGCGCGAGGTGATAAAGAAGTCGATCCACATGGGACTGATACCGCCGCAGCAGCTCCACAAAGGCCGCCCGTTCAGGTTTACTGCCCGCTTGGCACCGGAGAATTAGATCATAATTAGAGAGTTTTTCCGGAGACACACCACTTTGGGGAACAACTCCCTGATGGGACGGAAAGGAGACAGCAACGGATCGGTTCATGTACTCGACACCAAGAACTTAACAGAACTTTCCCTGCTTAGACCTAATGCTCTGCCAAAAAGTTCCAGACCCGCATGAAAACCTTAAATTTGCCTAAGAAAAAACGTTTTCTTCCTGTTCGAAGCCCGGAGCATAACCCTCAAGCAGCTTACTGACCTGGACCAATACATCAGTATCTTGATTTCCAGAGGCGATCGCCTGCCGTTCAGGGAAAAATTCCGGTCGGTCTAGGTAACGCGCTAGGGCCGCATCCACCTGTTCATTAATTAACTCTTGGAGATCTTCATGGGCTTTCTGCCGTTGGTAATTAGCCCCTTCTTCCGTTGTTGCGTAGAGGGGGGGGAGACGGTTGAGGGCATAGGCAGCGATATCCCCAACATCGAGGTTCTGACTACCGCTAGCTTCAATCTCCGCCACCCGAGCAATGGCACGGCTGATCACCAACTCTTCCATCACATTGATAAATTGTTTGCGGGGGACAGCGACCACCTCCCCAGTTAACAAAGCCCCCATAAGGCGATCCAATGCCATATATTCCTCAATTGAAAGCTCAGAGGACATATCACAAATACGGCCAACTTCCGCCTCCATACTGGGGGTAAGATAGCCATCTTTCAGGGCTTGTTCAACAATCTGGTCAATACTCATAGGTTTCTTGGAAAATTCCGAGGGGGCCAATCACGTCACTATCTTTGCGTAAAAAGCGTGGAAAGACCATACTTCATTGGCAAAGAATACTGCATTACTACCATTCCAATTTATAGCAAGGGGATGAACAATCTTTTTGCTTGACTCACACAGATTTACAAATGTTTTACATCTTTCAGCAATGTCCTTTACTTTTGGCGGATTTGATAGAGTGGTCTGGGCCGATGACTCGCCGTCATACTCTTTTTACTCCCTCTGAGTGGCCTGAGATAGGCTAAGGACAAATCCGAAGTAGTTGAGAAAAATATTTCCTCTTCCATTATTCTCCCAAACTGGCGTGTTTTCGGCCAGGGTCAAAGGCTCATGGCAAGCATCCGTTGGATCGGTTTCAGGGCTGCGGTCGCAATTGCTGAGGGCAGCGTGATTTCCGGAGAACGGTTTTTCATCGCCAAATAGAGCTTTTCTAGGGTATTGAGACGCATATGGGGACATTCGTTACAGGCACAGTTACTAGTAGAGGGGGCTGGAATAAAGGTTTTGTGCGGGCTGGCCTTTTGCATTTGGTGGATAATACCTGGTTCGGTGGCGACGATAAAAATGTCGCTGGCACTCTCCTGGGAACGTTTGAGGAGAGCTGTGGTGGAACCGATAAAGTCCGCGTGGTTCAGCACGGGAGTTTCGCACTCGGGATGTGCCAGAATTTCTGCCCCTGGGTTTTCTAATTTGAGCTCGATAATACGCTTTTCAGAAAAGGTTTCATGGACAATACAGCTGCCCTGCCAGAGCACAAGATCGCGGCCTGTTTGTTCGCTGACATAGCGGCCGAGATTTTTATCAGGGGCAAAGATAATTGGTTGGTCTGCGGGAATTTGTTCAACGATTTTGACGGCGTTAGAGCTGGTACAAATGATGTCGCTCATCGCCTTAATTTCGGCGGTGCAGTTGATGTAAGAAATGACAATGTGGTCGGGGTGTTGGGCTTTGAATTGGGCAAATTCTGCGGGGGGACAGCTATCGGCAAGGGAGCAACCAGCATCGAGGTCGGGCAGCAGGACAAGTTTATCGGGGTTGAGAATTTTCGCAGTTTCGGCCATGAAGTGCACCCCAGCAAAGACAATAACTTCGGCGTCGGTTTGGGCGGCTTGGCGGGCTAATCCTAAGGAGTCACCAATATAGTCGGCGATGTCTTGGATATCGTTATCTTGGTAGTAGTGGGCGAGGATGATGGCGTTGAGTTCTTTTTTGAGATCGGCGATCGCCCCAAAGAGGTCTTGGGGCATGGTGGGGCTTGGGCGACTGGCAGCAGCAAACATGAGCGTTTTCTCGGTTAGAAAATAAAGGGGGCACTGGGTGTGGGAATCCAGTCTAACAAGGATTGAAGAGGATCTAAAACTAGAGAGTTAATTGGGCGGCGGCGTTAAAAAATTGTCGGTAGAGGCCCGCCGTTACCAGGGAGGTACAAATCATGTTGATGATGACAATCAAAAAAAGAATCAGAATCTGGTAGGACGCGGCATTTAGGGGATCAATCCCTGCTAAGACTTGCCCGGTAAACATCCCCGGCAAACTCACCAGACCAACGACCATCATGGCGTTAATGGTGGGGATTAGGCTCGCACGGATGGCTTCGGTCCGGTAGGTGGCGATCGCCTGTTGTGGAGTTGCTCCTAAACACAGCTGGGTCTCAATTTCCAAACGGCTGGACTGGATACGACTACTGAGCCGTTCCCCTGCTAAGGAAGCACTATTCATGGCGTTGCCTAGCACCATGCCCGCTAGGGGAATCAAATATTGGGGGTCATACCAACGGCTCGGCTGGATCATCACCAGGAGCACATAGGCCAGGGGAAAGCTGACGCTGATAAAAATCGCTCCCCAGATTAAAGGCAGTTGTACCGGCCCATGGATCCGATTACGGGCGGCGATCGCGGCGATGGTTAACATAGCAAGCACAATGCCCAAAACAGCAAGGGGATGGGCCACGGCAAAAACCAGATCAAGGCTATAGCCCACTACCAGCAGCTGGAGGATGGTGCGCCCTGTCGCAATCAGTAATTCTCCTTCAAGGCCTAAACGTTGCCAGCGGGAAAGGGCGATCGCCAAAGCAATCAAGCCCAAAGCCCAACCCAAATCTCCCGGATCCAATGCGACAAATTCACCCATATCCTTTTATTTTTAACTTCCATAACCTATAACATTTATATTTGCTATGTTTGCGCTTAAACGCGACCCCCTATCCCCAAAAACGCACCATTACCCATGCGCCAAATTCCCCCCGTTGATCTAGGACGACAGTACGCAACCATTGCCGAGGAAGCCAATGCCGCCGTCTTGGACGTGCTCCGTTCCGGCCGTTATATCGGGGGTACAAGTGTCACTGACTTTGAAGCACATTTCGCCCAGTATCATCAGGTAGAGTACGCTGCGGGCTGCAATTCTGGTACCGATGCGCTCTATCTAGCCCTCAAAGCTTTAGGTATAGGCCCGGGGGATGAGGTAATCACTTCTACCTTCACCTTCATCGCCACCGCCGAAGCCGTGTGCATGTGTGGGGCTACCCCTATTTTTGTTGATATCACCGCCGCTACTTTTAACCTCGACCTTGACCAGGTGGAAGCAGCCATTACCCCCCGGACAAGAGCGATCATTCCGGTGCACTTGTTCGGACAACCCGTCGATATGACTCGCCTCGGAGACATCGCGAAACGCCACAATCTCTTGATAGTCGAAGATTGTGCCCAGGCTACTGGCGCAAAGTGGGGCGATCGCCGAGTAGGGGCCATTGGGGATGCGGGTTGCTTTAGTTTCTTTCCGACTAAGAACCTCGGGGGCTGTGGCGACGGTGGCGCGGTGACAACTAATGATCCCAGCCTCTGTGAACAGGTTAAAATGCTGCGGGAACATGGCTCAAAAATCCGCTATCAACACGATGTGATGGGAGTTAATAGCCGCCTCGACGCTCTCCAAGCTGTAATCCTTACGGTGAAACTGCGGCACCTCGACCACTGGAACCAACAACGCCAGGCGATCGCCCAACGTTATGACGAATTGCTCGCTGACTTGCCGGGGATTCAACTCCCCCAAGCTATCCCCGGAGGCACCCATGTATGGAACCAGTACACCCTTTTAGTGCAAGGGGTAGAGCGTGACCAACTACGCCAGGAGCTCCAAAACCAAGGGATTACAACGATGGTTTATTACCCGAAACCCCTACACCTCCAGCCTGTGTTTACAGAGCTAGGCTATCGATCTGGTCAGTTTCCCATCGCAGAACAATGTTCTCACCAGGTTTTATCCCTACCCATGTTCCCGGACTTGACCGTTCCAGAGCAAGAACAGGTTGTCCAAAGCCTGGGTAACCTCCTCAAGGCAGCGGCATGGCCGCAATAAAAAAAGCCTAGAAAGTCAAGATATCGACCCTCTAAGCCCACGGACAAAATTTTTTAAAAAATTGGTTAATTGCGCCGGCGATCGCCAATCACTACTTAGGGGCAACCATTTCCTTGAACTGTTTACCCGCAGAAAACGCAGGAACAGTGGTTGCCGGGATTTGCATTTTTTCGTTGGTTTTCGGGTTACGGCCTTCTCTTGCTTTCCGCTCACGGGGTTCAAAGGAGCCGAAACCAACCAGAGTCACTTTGTCGCCATTCGCAACGGTTTCCATGATTGCCTCTACGGTGGCACTAATCACAGAATCTGCCTGTTTTTTGCTGATACCAGCTTTCTCAGCCACGAGATCGACTAATTCGCCTTTATTCATTAAAAATCTCCTGAATTTTAGGTGTTGTGAGAAGTATAGGTAAAAAAACCAGGCAAAACAAGAATCCCAGAGGGGGCATTTTGTACTGTTGCGGGCCAAAATTATCTTGCTGCAAGGTTTTCCTGCATTATTCTAAGCGCTCTTTGTTCAATATGGATCGCTGAAAGCTTTAATTTACATAGATTTCAACAATTTTCCCGTTTCAAAACTTCAAAAATAGATCCCCAAGGGAAAATTTGACCGCGTCCTCCACGGCAAAAGTAGGTCAAAAGCCCATGATTTTAGGGTTTCGGGCCTTGATGCTGGGTGTCTGGTAAGGGCGTAACCATCGACATGGGCAGCGACTTGGTTTTGAGGTAGAGATTATCAAGCAATACTGCGGCCCCGGCGACCCAAGGGGGGACAATGACGGCCCCTAAAATACCTAAGACCTGAGCTCCCCCTAAGACTGCCAGGAGTTGATACAAAGGATTCACTTTCACAGAAGAACCCACCAGCAGTGGATCCAGTACATAGGTTTCTAGATTTTGGATGATTACAAACAACAAAAAAACTGACAGAAAAGTCCACCCCCCCTGGGCGATCGCCACAATTAAAGCCGGTACTGCTCCCAACACAGGCCCAAAAAAGGGAATTAAATTGGTTACTGCCGCAATTACCCCCAGCCCTAGAGCCAGTTCCGAAATCCCCAGGAGCCGTAAGCCGATGGTGATCACAATGCCCAAAATGCCTGAAACAACAATGCGGCCCTGGATATACCCACCCATTCGTTCACTCATCGGTTGTACTTGTTCCAAAAGCTGTTCATCCCAGGGGGAAGGGAAAAGGCTGACAAAACCACGAATTAACCTCTCAGACCCGGACAGCATGTAGCCGGATAGCATAAAGGCCAAAATCAAGCTTAAAATGCCGCCAATTACACCCCGGGTAATACCATAGGAGCGAATCAATAGTTCTTGGGAAGAACGAAAAGCCCAAGCCGTTAAGGCTTGTAGATCAAAAAGACGGTTGAGTTGTTCGAGAACTTGGGGTTCTGTCATCCCGAGACGCACTACCCAGGATTGCACTAAAACGCCAACAATCTCTAAATACAATGGCAACTTACGCACGAGCTTTTGGAGCTGGTCTACCACCGTTGGGCCAATGAGTAGGACAACCCCCGTCAAGATGGCAATCAGACCCAGATACACACCAATAACAGCTAACCACCGGGGCACCCGAAAAGACTCCGCAATTTCAATAATCGGGGCCAAGGTTGATGCAATGACCACCGCAATCATCAGGACAACTAAAAGACTCCGCAATTGCCATAGGAGGAATAGCAGGAGTACCGCCCCAACAATTAACAGTAAAGTGGAGAAGGAAACTGTGATTTTCCGCTCGGACATAGGGGAATTTAGATATTCATTCAGAATTGTTCCCATTGTCAGGGCAAAGGCGCGGGAATGCCAGTGGAAGCAAAGACTCTTCCTGGGAGCCTGGGGCGTTTTTTAGGTATTCCCTTTACGAGGGGTGCCCACTACTTCCGCAAAGGCAAAGTTAGGGGCAGCAAGGACGAAAATTGTACTCGGGAGGTTTTTCACGCGCTCCTGGAGATACTGGTAGTAGGTTTTAAAGTCCGGTACTTCCTGGGGACGGGCCATCCCGAGAAAAACGAGATCTGCCCTGGTGGATGATTCCTGAAGGATTTCTTCAAAGGGGCGATCGCCAGCGATGATAACTATAGGCTCTGCTTTGATGCGGGCATTCGCCACTAAAGTCTCTAGGTTTAAGCGGGCGGCCTGGGCGGCGGTTTCATCCCTAACCACTAACTTGAGATAGATTTGAGCATTACGCCACTGGATATCAGTCCGTAGGAGATAGGCCAACATCAGCATCAGCCCACCATTACTCTGGACACCGCCCCACCAAATATCAATGCGTCGCCTTTGGCCAAAAACCCGTTCAGGATTTTCGTGGAAAATGACTACATTACGGCCAGCGCTATGCACTTGTTCTAACAAATGGCAGTAGGCCGACAGACGCTCGGGGGAATCTGTACTGCCCAGCAAAATGGTATTGGGGACTAAATCACCTAGACCATAGGTTTCAATGAGGGTCAGGGCACCTTTAAAGGGATCTGCGGCGGCACTCAGACGCACTAGGGTCTGTACTCCCCGTTTGCCTAAGTAATCACGGATCGTCGTTTCCATTTTGAATTGTTGACCGGCATCCCGGAAGCCCCTGGGCAAAATGGTGGCAACGGTCATCAAGGCACGGTTATGGCTCAGGGCATCGGCAAAGGCGATCAAAGACCAGCGCTTATGGGGCGCCCCGGAAAGGACGAGGAGGTGGGGACGCCAATTTTTACCGTCTTCTACGCCGGTCACTTGATACAGGGCTTTGCTAATCAGGGCCATCCATAATCCCCGTCGTACATCTCCCCAGGTGGCCTGTAGTTCGCGCCCTTGGAGCCAAAAGTAGATAGCGATGACAATCAAGGCGGCAACAATGGTGGCGATCGCATTGATGAGGCACATCACCCCAAGACAACCCATTGCCCCCAGGAGGGAGAGACCCCAATGCACTTTAAAGGTTGGTCGAAAGGAGGGACTTTTTAGGAGAGTTTCGATGCCAGCGGACACGTTGAGAACTAAATAGGTTGTCAGAAAAAACATGGTCAGCACTGGGGCAATGACATTTAGATCCCCTACGGAAACAGCGGCGATCGCCACCCCTAAAGTCACAATTGTGCCAATACGGGGTTCGTCATTCCCGCCGCTGCCGGAACCGAGAAAACCCAGCCAAGGCGGCAGAACCCCATCCCGAGCCAATGCTTGTAACACCCGGGGGGCCCCAAGAATGCTGCCGATGGCACTACTCAAAGTTGCGCCCCAAACCCCCAGAAGAATAGCCGGCGCCCACAGAGACATCCGCTGCATCACCAAGGGCTCGGCGATTAAACTCGCGACATCTCCCCGCTGGGCCAAAATCAGAGGGATGACCATATAGATCAAATAACCCGTCCCGACCGCCGCCAGGGTACCCACCGGAATCGCCTTCACCGGATCTTTGAGATCGCCAGACATATTCACCCCCGACATGATCCCTGTAACTGCCGGAAAAAAAACTGCAAAGACCGTCCAAAAGGGTACTGGATTTCCTGTACTGGATCCCCAAAGCAAAATATCCCCCGCCCCTGGTAAGGGTTTACCCAAAAAGAGAGATAACAGAGAAAGGGCGATCGCCTCCATGATGAAATATTGGGCCTTGATCGCAATACTGGCGGAGGTAAGCGCTAAAATCCCCACCACAATCGTTACGACCAGGGCGACATACAGTTGATTTAACCCACCAAAAACCTGCACCACACTTTCGGCAAAACCAATGGTGTAAAGAGCAACGGACAGGGCCTGGGCAAAATAAAGGGGAATCCCCACAGCGCCCCCCGTTTCCAGACCCAGGGAGCGGCTAATCATGTAGTAGGCTCCACCCACCCGCACCACTCTATCCGTGGCGATCGCACAGATGGACAAGGAAGTTAAAAATGTGATGGCATTAGCAAGGGAAACAATCACGAGGGAACCAAGCAGCCCAGCATTACCCACGACCCAACCAAAGCGGAGATACATGATCACCCCAAGAATCGTCAAAATCGAGGGGGTGTAAACCCCGCCAAACATTCCTAGTCCTGATTTATTCCCGCTAGCCATAGTCCCTAAATAGTTGCCAAGTTTGTGTACAGCATAGCGTCATTTCCGAATTCCCTTAGGTTGAAAGAATTTGTCTATGTCCAATTTTTCGAGCCCATAAACTCTGCCTTCAAACCGTCCCATAGCAAAACCCCCTGCCATTCAGACAAGGGGTTAAGAACTTTATTCAGTTAGTTTCAGCAATGGAAATTTAACCAAACTTACCTGCTGTCGAGGCAATCAGGAAGGCGGCGTAGGTGAGGACATAACCCACGGTGAAGTGAGCCAAGCCGACCAAGCGAGCCTGAACGATGGAGAGAGCAACGGGCTTGTCCTTCCAACGAACGATGTTCGCGAGGGGAGTGCGCTCGTGCGCCCAAACGATGGTTTCGATCAGCTCTTGCCAGTAACCGCGCCAAGAGATGAGGAACATGAAACCAGTTGCCCAAACGAGGTGTCCGAAGAGGAACATCCAAGCCCAGACGGAGAGATTGTTTACACCGTAGGGGTTGTAACCGTTGATCAACTGTGCAGAGTTTGCCCAGAGGTAATCACGGAACCAGCCCATCAGGTAAGTGGAGTTTTCGTTGAACTGAGCAACGTTACCTTGCCAAATACCGAGGTGCTTCCAGTGCCAGTAGAAGGTCAACCAACCTAAGGTGTTGAGCATCCAGAACATAGCGAGGTAGAAGGAATCCCAAGCAGAGATATCACAAGTACCGCCACGACCGGGGCCATCACAAGGGAAGGAGTAACCGAAGTCTTTCTTGTCGGGCATTAACTTAGAACCACGCGCATCCAAAGCACCTTTCACGAGGATAAGGGTGGTGGTGTGGAGACCAAGGGCGATCGCATGGTGGACGAGAAAGTCCCCAGGACCGATGTTGAGGAAAAGAGAGTTAGAACCGCTGTTGATGGCATCTAACCAGCCGGGGAGATAAGCAGCACTTGCATTAGAAGCGATGCTATCGGCGTTGGAAAGAAGCACATCAAAGCCGTAGAGTGCTTTACCAGAAGCCGCTTGGACAAACTGAGCAAACACGGGTTCGATGAGGATTTGCTTTTCAGGAGTACCGAAGGCAACAACCACATCGTTGTGGACATAGAGTCCGAGAGTGTGGAAACCGAGGAAGAGAGATACCCAGCTGAGGTGGGAGATCAGCGCTTCTTTGTGCTCCAGCATACGGTAAAGAACGTTGTCTTTGTTCGCTTCAGGATCGTAGTCGCGGACGAAGAAGATCGCACCGTGGGCAAACGCACCAACCATCAGGAAACCAGCGATGTACTGGTGGTGGGTGTACAGGGCTGCTTGGGTAGTGTAGTCCTTCGCAATGAACGCGTAGGAAGGCAGAGAGTACATGTGCTGGGCAACCAAGGAGGTGATTACACCCAAGGAAGCAAGCGCCAGACCCAACTGGAAGTGGAGAGAGTTGTTAACGGTATCGTAAAGACCTTTGTGGCCGGCACCGAGCTTACCGCTGGGGGGTTGGTGGGCATTGAGGATCTCCTTGATGCTGTGACCAATCCCGAACTTGGTGCGATACATGTGACCCGCGATGATGAACAACACGGCGATCGCCAAGTGGTGGTGAGCAATATCAGTCAACCAGAGAGACTCAGTTTGGGGGTGGAAACCACCGAGGAAGGTCAGGATTGCAGTACCTGCACCTTGGGAAGTGCCAAACACATGACCCGCAGTATCAGGATTTTGCGCATACACGCCCCAATTCCCAGTGAAGAAAGGCATCAGACCAGCGGGGTGAGGCTTCACAGAAAGGAAGTTATCCCAGCCAACATGAACACCGCGAGACTCAGGAATTGCAACGTGAACCAAGTGACCAGTCCAAGCCAAGGAACTTACACCAAACAAACCAGCGAGGTGGTGGTTAAGGCGAGACTCAGCATCCTTGAACCACGCAAGACTAGGACGGAACTTGGGTTGCAAGTGCAGCCAGCCTGCGAACAAGAACAGAGAAGAGAGGATCAGGAGGAATACAGAGCCTTGGTAAAGGTCAGCATTGGTGGTCATCCCAATGGTGTAGAACCAGTGGTAAACCCCAGAATACGCAATGTTTACAGGGTTAGAAGCGCCCGCTTGGGTAAAGGCATCAATCGCACCTTGACCGAAGTGGGGATCCCAGATCGCGTGGGCGATGGGACGAACGTTCAGCGGATCCTTGACCCACTGCTCGAAATTGCCTTGCCAAGCAACGTGGAAGAGCGTTCCAGAAGTCCACAGGAAGATGATTGCGAGGTGACCGAAGTGGGATGCGAAGATCTTTTGGTAAAGATTCTCCTCAGTCATCCCGTCGTGGGTCTCGAAATCATGCGCCGTGGCGATTCCGTACCAAATCCGACGTGTAGTGGGATCTTGAGCAAGGTCTTGGCTAAATTTTGGAAATTTAGTTGCCATAACTATGCTTGAGGTTCTCCTCGTTAAACAAATGAGGGTGAGGTCTTCTAATTTAACCTCGGTACTTTCCGCTAGGGAAAGGTACTAGGAGCCAATTGGGAGGGAGGATGTATCACGGTGGATCATAACTCCCCCTGAAATTGGCGATCGGCAATCATTACTGTGTTAACCGATGGATAGGCTTCTTGCGAGGAAGAATGCCCAGGTGGTCACAATCCCCCCAAGGAGATAGTGAGCAACACCAACTGCACGACCTTGAATAATGCTCAAAGCACGGGGTTGAATCGCAGGAGCCAATTTGAGCTTGTTGTGGGCCCAAACAATGGACTCGATTAATTCTTGCCAGTAACCACGTCCACTGAAGAGGAACATTAAGCTAAAGGCAAATACAAAGTGACCCGCTAGGAACATGATGCCGTAGGCAGACAATGCGGAACCATAGGAGTTGATTACCTGAGAAGACTGTGCCCAGAGGAAGTCACGGAGCCAGCCATTGATGGTAATTGCACTGGTCGCAAAGTTACCACCAGTTACATGGGAAACGCTGCCATCGGGAAGTACAGTGCCCCAAACATCGGATTGCATCTTCCAGCTAAAGTGGAAAATTACGATGGAGAGGGAGTTGTACATCCAGAACAGACCGAGGAAGACATGGTCCCAACCAGAAACTTGACAGGTACCACCACGACCGGGGCCGTCACAGGGGAAGCGGAAGCCCAGTTGACCCTTATCGGGAACAAGGCGAGAGCTGCGGGAATAGAGAAGACCCTTCAGCAGAATCAGGACAGTGACGTGGATGGTAAACGCATGGATATGGTGCACCATGAAGTCAGCTGTGCCGAGGGTGATGGGCATTAAGGCAACTTTGTTGCCAATCGCCACAACATCACCACCGAAGACTTGACTCGCAGAGGCGATCGCATTGGGTGCGGTGCCACCGGGAGCAAGGGTGTGAATGTTTTGAATCCACTGCGCGAAGATAGGCTGTAACTGAATCGCAGAGTCAGAGAACATATCTTGGGGGCGACCCAACGCACGCATGGTGTCATTGTGGATGTAGAGACCGAAGCTATGGAAGCCAAGGAAAATACAAACCCAGTTGAGGTGAGAGATAATTGCATCGCGGTGACGGATCACACGGTCTAAGAGGTTATTAACGTTCTTAGCGGGATCGTAGTCACGCACCATGAAGATTGCGCCGTGGGCGCCTGCACCAACGATGAGGAAACCACCAATCCAAGTGTGGTGAGTGAACAGAGACAGCATCGTGCCGTAATCTGTTGCCATGTAAGGATAGGGAGGCATCGAATACATGTGGTGCGCAATGATGATGGTTAAAGAACCAAGCATTGCCAAGTTAACTGCCAATTGGGCATGCCAAGAGGTAGTCAGAATTTCGTAAAGACCTTTGTGACCTTCGCCAGTGAAAGGACCTTTGTGGGCTTCGAGGATCTCTTTCATGCTGTGACCTACACCGAAACCAGTGCGGTACATATGACCAGCGATGATGAAGAGAACGGCGATCGCCAAATGGTGGTGCGCAATGTCAGTCAACCAAAGGCTACCCGTCGTGGGGTTTAAGCCACCCTTGAAGGTTAGGAAGTCAGAGTATGCAGCCCAGTCAAGGGTGAAGAAAGGCTTCAGACCTTGAGCAAAACTGGGATACAGTTCCGCCATGGTGGCAGCATCAAAGAATTCATGGGGCAGCGGAATATCCTTCGCAGCTACACCAGAATCCAGGAGCTTGTTCACCGGTAGGGAAACGTGGATCAAGTGGCCAGTCCAACCCAAAGAACCACAGCCGAGCAATACGGACAGGTGGTGGTTCATCATGGCTTCAGCATTCTGGAACCATTCCAGTTTCGGAGCTGCTTTGTGGTAGTGGAACCAACCGGCAAACACCATAAGGGCTGCCATAACAAGACCGCCAATGGCAGTCACATAGAGCTGATAGGAATTGGTAAAACCACAAGCACGCCAGAGGTAGAACAGACCAGAGGTAATTTGAATACCACTGAAGCCGCCACCGACGTCTCCATTCAGAATGCCTTGACCCACAACGGGCCAAACCACTTGAGCGCTTGGCTTGATAACAGTGGGATTGTTCAGCCAAGCTTCATAGTTAGAAAATTTAGCGCCATGGAAATACATGCCGCTGAGCCAAACAAAAACTACAGCAAGGTGACCGAAGTGCGCGCTAAAGATTTTGCGCGAGATATCTTCGAGATCACTCGTTTGGCTATCGAAATCATGTGCATCAGCATGGAGGTTCCAAATCCAGGTGGTGGTTTTGGGACCCCGTGCCAGAGTTCGGTCAAAGTGACCCGGCTTACCCCATTTCTCAAAGGAAGTTGGTACCGGATCCTTATCAACCTTTACTGCCATGAGGATTCTCCTCTCTAGACAATCGACGTAATAAAGGTTCTATCTAAATAGATATATTCAAATAGATAAGCTGTGAGCGAATCACCAGCTTGCAAGGTTTCCAGTGATTTAGGACTGCTTTCCAACCCAGGGGGCTGAAAGCATTGATGTAAATGATAGGGCCTACTTTCCAACGATGTTGGAGGCATTAACAATATTTAAAACTCCCCGAAATCGTTGTATGACAATGGCTCAAATTCATCAAATTTCGCTGGGAACCTGAAAATCAAGGGGATTTTTTGTAACAAAAAGCAATGTAACGTTACCTTTCATGATGGTTAGCCCTCGTCCTCGGGAAGAGACAGCGAGGAATGCGCCAGATTTTTCCAAATCACTCCAGAGATGCCAATGGTATTTCGATAGACAGAGACAAGATTCTTTGCGGTGGCGATCGCCTTCACCCTAAAGGCCAATTATGCTAAGCTGGCAAGGTTGTTTAAAACTCGCACATCTGGGATTCTTTCGGGTGTTTCGCACAGATGAAATATCCCCAGATGAAGGTTTAACCCGAAAAGGAGTAAACAGAATATGCCCGTTGTATCTCTCGCAGAATTGCTAGAGTCTGGTGTTCACTTTGGGCACCAAACCCGCCGCTGGAACCCCAAGATGGCGCCTTACATCTATACATCCCGTAATGGCGTCCACATTATTGACCTCGTTCAAACAGCCCAATTAGTTGAACAGGCTTACACCTACATGAAGGATGCTTCCGAGAGCGGTAAGCGCGTCCTTTTCGTTGGCACCAAACGTCAAGCGGCTGGCATCATCGCCCAAGAAGCAAAGCGTTGCGGCGCCTTCTACATTAACCAACGCTGGTTAGGAGGGATGCTCACCAACTGGGAGACAATTAAAACCCGGGTTGAGCGCCTCAAGGAACTAGAAGCCCTCGAAGAAAGCGGTAACCTTGCCCGCCGTCCCAAGAAAGAAGCTTCCATGCTTCGCCGGGAACTGGATAAACTCCAGAAATATCTCGGTGGGATCAAAAACATGCGCAAAATCCCCGACATCGTAGTCATTATTGACCAACGTCGGGAACACAATGCCATTCAAGAGTGCCAAAAATTGGGTATTCCTATCGTTGCTCTGCTGGATACAAACTGTGATCCCCAAACGGTAGACCTGCCGATCCCTGCTAATGACGATGCGATTCGTTCTATCAAGCTGATTGTCGGTAAGCTAGCCGATGCGATCTATGCCGGTCGCCATGGTCAGCCCGTTGATACCAACGATGACTATGAAGATTTCGATGATGGGATCGATGGTTACGCAGATGAAGCCGATGCATCCGAAGCAGAATAGGCTTAATATCTTTCTTGAATTGACCCGATAATTTTTTTGGTAAACAGCAACATGGCACAAATTTCTGCAAAGCTTGTCAAAGAACTGCGCGACAAAACCGGCGCAGGCATGATGGATTGCAAAAAAGCCCTCGGTGAAACCGACGGGGACATCACCAAAGCAACCGAGTGGCTTCGTCAGAAGGGGATTACATCCGCTGAGAAAAAAGCTGGTCGTGTCGCTGCAGAAGGTTTGATCGAAAGCTACATCCACACCGGTGGTGGTATTGGGGTGCTGGTCGAAGTAAACTGCGAGACCGACTTTGTTGCCCGGGGTGATATCTTCAAAGATCTTGCCAAAGGGATTGCAATGCAGATTGCCGCTTGCCCCAACGTTCAATACGTCAAAGTTGACGATATTCCTGCAGAAATCGCAGACAAAGAACGTGAAATTGAAATGGGCCGCGATGACCTAGCCGGTAAACCCGACAACATCAAAGAAAAAATCGTTGAAGGTCGTATTGCTAAGCGCCTGAAGGAGCTTTCTCTGTTAGATCAACCCTACATTCGTGATCAAAATATCACCGTAGAGGAATTGGTTAAGCAGACGATCGCCACCATTGGTGAAAACATCCAAATTCGTCGTTTCCAGCGCTTTGTTCTGGGCGAAGGCATCGAGAAAAAACAAGAAGATTTTGCCGCTGAAGTTGCAGCACAAATGGGCAAATAGTCTCCACACTCGTTTAATCCATAGCTGATTGGATTAACTCGAAAACCAAACCTTCTCCATCAATTGGGGGAGGTTTTTTTATGGGAGAGGCTCCTGGGCCTGGCGCTCTAGGTTTGCTTGGGCATTACGTCGCCACATGGCAGGTTTGATGCGTCGCAGGGCAGAACCCTTTAATCTTTGATCCCACTCTGTCTCTGAGAGAACGACAAGTTCCACTAACTTGGGGGCAATGTGTTTAGGATAAGGCTGAAAATCCTCGATATCCGTTGGCTGGGCGAAGCTTTGGTTCCAGGGACAAACATCCTGACAAATATCGCAGCCAGCAACCCAATTTTGGAGATGGGGCGTGATTTCAGGGGGTAGGGTTTCGGCGCGGTTTTCGATGGTGTGGTAGGCAATACAACGATTTGCATCAATGGTAAAGGGCGCGGCGATCGCCTCTGTGGGACAGGCTTCAATACAACGGGTGCAGGTGCCACAGTGTTTCGTGTGGGGTCGGTCTGGGGTCAAACGTAAGGTCGTAAGCACTTCCCCCAAAAAGATCCAACTGCCATATTTTCGAGTGATTAAATTACTATTTTTGGCAATCCATCCCAGGCCAGCCCGCTCTGCCCAAACCTTATCCTGAATAGGGCCAGTATCCACATAGAAACGATGTTGTTCCCCCGGGAATTCCGTCGTGAGCCAATGGCAGAGGGCTTTTAATCGCCTACTGAGAATGCGGTGGTAATCCCGCCCCCAGCCGTAGCGGGAGATCTTGCCAGTGTCTAGGGCCTGGGAATGTTCATAGGGAGTGTAGTAATTCAGAGCAACACAGATAACTGATTGCACCCCCGGTAAACACTGTTGGATGTCCTGACGCTTGGGGTTTGCCATCCAGGCCATATCCCCCTGAAATCCTTGTTGGAGCCAATGAACAAGGCGTTGTTGATTTTCTGAATTATCCACCGTTGCATCGGCAATACCGACCAGATGGAAGCCTAGGCCCAGAGCATATTCTTTGACCCGCGTTGTATCCGTTGCCTGTGTCGTGATCATTCCTGGCCCCTGAAACTTCTTGGTCCATTCCAATTAATGCTTAACCCACGAGGCCAGAACGAAGAGCGCGCACGGCCGCTTGGGTCCGGTCGTTGGCACAAAGCTTATTGAGAATATTCCGGACATGGGTTTTGACGGTACCCACGGTAATAAACAAGCGTTCAGCAATTTCAGAATTACTGCAACCGTCCACAATCAACTGTAGGACTTCCAGTTCACGATCCGTCAATGGGCAATTCTCTAGTAATTGTTTATCTTCAGGGGAAGTGGCCTGAATGCTTACCGTCGCCACCTCTGGAGCGTGACTGTGCTGTACTTGGTTCAACACAATGCGGGCGATCGCCGGATCGATCCAACTATTGCCGGAGTCCGTCGTTTTTACCGCTTCCACCAAGTGACCAAAGGTAATGTCTTTCATACAGTAAGAGTCTGCCCCTGCGGCAAAAGCGGCTAAGACCGCTGCATCATCATCCTGGAGAGTTAGGATTAAAACCTTAGTTTGTGGGTCTTCTGAGTTATCTTTTAAAATTTCCTGCTTCAGGGTGCGGGTCAACTCAATCCCGTCTATTTCTGGTAAACCAATATCGACAATTGCTAAATCTGGCTGATGTTCTATGAGAAGACGCAGTCCTTCGGTACCATTGGTTGCCTCTGCCACTAATTCGATATCAGCGCATTGCTGGAGGGAAGTACGCAGGCCGATCCGCGTTAAATCGTGATCTTCGATTAGAACAACCCGAATTTTTTTCATGGTTTTTCTGGAGACTTCCCCAAAATATAGCATGGGCGATATACATTTATAGGCAGCTTTATGCAACGAATCCTTAAGTCTTTTTCTACGAAAATCGTGTTAGAACAATCTGCTATTACTTCGACACTTCTCCTGACTCTCTTGCTGATGGTGGGTTTATTTTTCTTTATCCGTGCTTCTATCAAAGACCGCACCGAACAGTTAGAATTCTTGGCGATGGAACCAGAGGAATCTATTTTTGAGCGGCTACAGACCTATTTTGAGCAGCGGGCCTATCGCATTGTCGACGTGGATGGGGTTAACAGTGTTGTGACCTATGAAGGTTTTGTTCCCCCCAGTGGTTTTATTGCGGTGTTTTTGAGTCTTTTGGCGGCCCTCGGATTAGTTTGCATCGCCTTAGTACTGACTCTGTTGTATCCCGATATTGGTTTTAGTACCTTGGCGATCGCCCTTTTTGCCCCGGCTGCTGGCCTTTTCTATTGGCGTAAGGCGGGCAAACTTGAGAAAGTCATTTTACAGATCACCCCCAAAACCCCCATTACCGAGCAACCAACCCAACTAATTACAGTGACCGCCCACCGGGATGAGCTAATCCAACTACGCCAGGTGCTTCCCTACCAAATCCACGAAGGATAAGCCGCCCAATGAAATAGCCCCACCCACTTTATTGATGGGCTGGGACTCAAAATACAGAATGTCAATCGGAAGGGGCGAAAAACATGGCCTAAAGTTTTAGGCGAGATGATATATTTTTGAGGGAACTTAAGCTTTGCTAGAAGCCGTTAC
This sequence comes from Synechococcus sp., assembly GCA_035284725.1. Lineage (GTDB taxonomy): Bacteria > Cyanobacteriota > Cyanobacteriia > Cyanobacteriales > MRBY01 > MRBY01. The sequence continues at coordinate 16,441 of JAYKIK010000047.1, read as the reverse complement.
CTTTTCGACTGGTTCTTCGTCAGCGCCGTTACAAAGTACCCGTAGACTGGGGAACAAAAAGTGGTTCTCTTCTACATACTGGGCACCAAATAATCCTTTTTCTGCCCAAAAGTACCGATCAGTGGTATGCTCATTACGCTTGACCACAACAACGGCCGGGGGCATAATACCATTCGCCGCAATGTGCTTGCGAGCTGCGGTCACAGGTTTGTCATCACCACTTTCGATATTGTATTGTGGGACAATTTCTAAAATCTTTCTGCCTTCCTGGCGACGCCGACTCTTTCGCTTACGCTTTCTTGCCAACCCAGTACCTCCTCTTATTTCGCTTTTAGGACAGCTGTAACAGGGGTTACAGAATGTCGAGCAAAGTATATCGGCTCTGGTAAAAAAAATCAAGGGAGAAATGACAGTTTCTAACTATCGGTTGGGGCTCTTCCATTAAGAAATCTACTACAATCCTATGAACATCGGGAATTAGCTCAAAGCTGAAAAAAGAATTAAGTTTTTTGTCGAAACCCCTGAATTTATCAAGGTTTCTTGGGAAAGTCCCTAAAAGATTGCGGCTTAGGAGAATGGAGTTCATGACGACATTACCGCAACTATTACCCGTGAGTGCGGAGTACTTATCCCTCTGTCAATGGCAGTTGCAGTTATTGGCCCGGGGGGTTGAAGCGGAGTGGGGCATTGTTTATCTCGCGCAACCAGAGCCTGGGGGCCAGGAAATGACTCTCCAGCCGATCAGTGCTTTTCCTGACCGGCTTATTGGGGCAGCGGCACCGCGTAAGGAAGAAGACCTCCCAGGGGAATGGCTTGAGATTCCGATTGGGGAGGCGATCGCCGGTGTTCCCAAGGACTTATTGGATCTGTTAAGTGAGCCTAACAAAGCTTTTCCACTGTGGCATGGGGATTTAGTGTTGGGGGTTTTAGCGACGGGGCGACAGGACCGGGATTGGCGATCGCCTGAAGTAGAGCAAATTGAACTGATAGTTGAAAGTTTAGTTTTAGCCTGTATTTTAGACCAGCAAAAAAGTTGGGCAACCCAGCGCCTCACCCACCAGCAACATCTCCAGGTGTTGGAACAGGAACATTTCCATGACCTATTGCACCAATTACGGAACCCCACCATGGCCATTAGTACCTTCGGGAAGTTGTTGCTAAAACGTTTGGTACCGGAAGAAAAAAACTATGGGGTAGCTGAAGGAATCGTCCGGGAAAGTGATCGCCTCAAGGGGTTGTTGGCTCAGTTTAGTGAAGAGGTAGATGTGATCACTGCCGAAATGCCTCAGTTGACCGGGAGCGCAAACCTAGCCTTGCCACCTACCCTAGGGACAGAAACAGTGCCGGAGCGTTCTTTATCTTTACAATCGATTCCTCTGGATGATGTTGTTTTTCCTTTGGTGTCATCCCTAAAGGCGATCGCCCAGGAACGGGGAATTACTTTGCAGACTCAGATGCCAGAGCATTTACCCTTGGTTTTGGGCAATCAAACGGCCCTGATGGAAATACTCAATAACCTGTTAGAGAATGCCATCAAATACACACCGATGGGTGGACAAATTTTGCTGCAAGTGACGGCCCATCCCCAGGAAGTCATCATTGCCGTCCATGATACGGGCTGCGGTATTCCGGCGGCGGATCTGCCCCATGTCTTTGAGCGGCATTATCGGGGCGTCCAGGGGGAAGGAACCATTGAAGGGACAGGTCTAGGGTTGGCGATCGCCAATGATTTAGTGAACAAATTAGAAGGGGATCTCGAAGTTTACAGTCCGACCCTTGGCCTAACTCACACGGCAGAATTTCCAGGGAGCACATTTATGGTGTGGCTCAAGGGAGCGTCGAATTTTGCCTAATTTGCCGCTACAGTGGGAACATTTGTGACTCTTTGAGGTTTTATGGGACAACTAGAAGCCCTAATTTTTGATGTGGATGGCACCCTGGCCAATACAGAAAAGGACGCCCACCGTATTGCTTTTAACCGCGCCTTTGCGGATGTCGGTTTGCCCTGGGACTGGTCGGTGGAACTCTATGGTCAACTGTTGAAAGTGACCGGTGGGAAAGAAAGAATTCGCTTTTATATCGAGTCTTGGGAGCCGGAAATACCGACGGTGGGCGATTTAACCGGTTTTATCAAAGATCTCCATGCCCGCAAAACCCAACATTACTGTGATTTGTTAGCGAATGAAGTTTTGCCCCTGCGTCCCGGAGTGAAACGTCTTCTCCAGGAAGCCCGCGACCAAGGGATCCGCTTGGCGATCGCCACCACCACTACCCCGGCTAACGTAACAGCTTTGTTAACGCACTCCCTGGCCCCCGATGCAGTGGATTGGTTTGAGGTGATTGCCGCTGGGGATATGGTGCCCCAGAAAAAGCCGGCTCCTGATATTTTTCTCTATGCCCTGGAAGCGATGAATCTCAGTGCGGGCCAATGTGTTGCCTTTGAGGATTCGGGGAATGGTTGGCTTTCGTCTCGGGATGCGGGCCTCACGACGGTGGTGACAGTGAATAACTATACTTCTAACCAGGATTTCACCGGGGCCGATCTTGTTCTCAGTGATTTGGGGGAACCAGATCAACCCTTTGAAGTGCTGGCTGGGGAGATAGGCGATCGCACTCACTTCGATGTGGCGTTAGCGGCAGAATTACTCAAACGGAATAACAAAAGCTGAGTCACTTGACTGACGCTGAAATTATCGTCACTGATTAGAAGTAAGCTTTGGCTGCCATCGGCAAACTTCGGCCCCAGGGTCATCCCTTCGAGGTTATCGAGGTCAATCCCCAAGCTACGGAGATCTAGTAAGAGGGTTTTCTGCATGGGGATGACGGTCTCTGGATTGCCGGTGAGGGACTCGATGCGGGCGGTGTCGGTGGCATTACCAATGGTCACCTGAAAGAGTTTGGCCCCGATACCCGTTAAACCATAGCTCCGTTCTAGGCTGAGGAAATAGCTCTCCTGGGGCAGGGCAATCAGTTCCACCAGACCATTCCCAAAGGTGCCTAACCCAGTTGACTCTAGGGGATAGAGATGTTCAGCAATTAATACTGGATCTCCAATGGGATTGACCACATAATGCAGCAGACGAACGGGATCGGTAGTATTACCAGAACTAACATCCTGGCGGAGTGATGCTTCCGGGGCGACAAAAATGCGGAATGGGTCAGCGGCGGCCTGGGAAGGGGCAGAAATAGTTAAAGCTTCAAACCCCAAATTATTCCGGATACCCCGTTGAGCATCACCTGGGAGAAACCGCTGGGGAATTCTCAAGGAGTTGACTTCATGGCCTTCGAGGTCAAATTCCTTCACAAAGGGATCAATACCTGCGTCGATATCTCCTTCACTGGAAATAAAAAGGGTATTGCGGGGGGAAAGGACTAGCCCCTCTGGATCAAGGCTGCCGGGGGCAAAGGTTACACCATCTGAATGAGTCAGGGAAGTAACGCTTTTGATCTGTAATTGTTGAATTTGAGGCATGGCAGCAGTTTCGTCCAGCGCCAGATCGAAGGCATAAAAGCGAGCCGGAGCGGATTGGGAACGGTCATCGCTCAGGGCATAGTAAGTACCGGTTTTGGGGTCGTAATAAAGGGCCGATAAACCACCGACTTTTGTCCCTTGAAATTCTGTCTTGGGTAAACGGTACTCGTCTAAAAATTCCACCGTCAGGGGCAGAAAGGTGCGGGGATTTGCTGTTGCGGGGAGAACGGCAATCAAACTAGCCATTACAGTGCTGATACAGAAAATCTTAATGAAGAGAACAAAAGGCGATCGCCACCAGAAATTATTTTGATTCATTTTTTACGCCCCACAACACAACAAAAAAGAGAGGTCATTTTTCCTCCCTTAACCTAGCAGATTATCTGAATGGCTCTGATTGGCCCCTAGATTTCACCATAGGCCCGGTCAATGAGGCGTCTGGCAACGGTTTGGGTTCCAGTGTGTTCGTAATAGTTGGTGCTGAGGTCTAGGAAAGCCGCCACATAGTCAAGTTTGCTGTCGGAGACATCCACGAAGCCCTGGATATGATCCATGATTTTTTCGGGGGTCAAACCGCGGGCTGTCACAAAGCCTCCCATCCAGCTCTGCATTGTCGTAAAACTCTGGTTAATGAAGGATAGTTTTCCTGCCGTACTGCCCCCGGGGAGAAACTCTTGAATCCGGCTAAAGGCTTGGTTATGACTGAGATCGCTGGCAGAAAGTTTTTTGAGGGTTTGGTTGATTTTTTCGAGGAAATCGGGCCCCAGGGGAATCAAACCATCCACACAAATTAGCGCCGCAATCCGCATCAATTCTTCACCACTGTAATCGGCGATCGCCTTCATAAAATCCCCCAGGCTATCCCCGGGAATACCGTTAATCTGGCAGAAGCAGGTGATTTCGGCGACGAGCTTTAACCCAAGATCAATGGCCTGGGCTTTATCGGCGTTGGGGGTCACCTTTTGCATCAAACCACCCACCAGAGGGATTTTATTACCCACCTTATTCGCAAGGGCAGCAGCAGCGAGGGCTTTATCTGCCTGGTCAACGGTTTGGTAAATCCACATCGCCCGTTGGTAACCCTGGGATTTATCGCTGTAGAGCACAATGGCGCGATCGCGCACCGCTTGAATAATAGCTGGATCCGTTTCTCCGGTGACGGTCTTGACCATATTTTCAAAACCCGTAATATTCTTCCATTGCCCTGGCACCACAAAATCCAGACTGTTTAGCAGCATGGTAGTGAGGTTTCTTTCGGGCAACTGGTCCATCAACTCTACAATGGAAGCACTCATAAAAAACTCCTAGTTCGATTAATTTTTTGACGGAAATTCTGTGAGGTAACCATGGCATCACTGCAGCGTGGCAAGACCTTTGAGGTCAACCTTTTCTAGCCAAGCTTTCCGGGCAACGGCATCAAAACTGGCATCCCGGGCCATGACTTTCACTTGATAGCGATCGCCCACTAAAACCGCATGGGCATTGTTACCCTGGGCAACGAGGGGGAAGCCTTCAATACTTTCTGAAGCGTTGGCAAATTTATCGCGGGCGGCGAGGTTAGTGGCGGTATCCGAGATAGAAATCTTCGCCATTTCCGTACCATTGAGGGTGAGTTTAATTTCCGCGAAACCTTCTTTTTCCTGGGTAAAAACTCGGTCATAGCCATCCGTTTTATCGGCAGGGAAAAATTGATTAAAAACGCTACCTTTTTGGGGAGTTTGGGCTGTCTCAGGGGCGGTTTGCTCTGTCTGGGGAGTGTTTGAATCAGTCCCAGAGGAAACGGAGGGATTGTCACCGCAAGCCGTCAGAAAAAGCAGGCTAGCCAGCAGCACAGGGGCGATCGCCCGATAGATAAATCTGAGTTGAAAGCGCATGGGATGATTGGGGCAGAAACATTTACTTGCTCTCCAATTCTGAACGTAAATTCCCGAGATTTTCCCAAAAATTAACAATCCAGCAAGAAAGTTAAGCCAAAATGCGCGGTTGACGTCCTTTTTGTCCGGTCATGAGCTTGAGGGCAAAGAGACGAAATGGATTAAGTTTCGCCATAATGAGCAACCCTAGACGCCGCAGCCATACCACCGGCACAAGGCGATTAGAGAAAAGACGATTGAGAAAATCCGTAAAACCAAGAATGATTAGGTTTTCCCGTTTCCGCCACCGTTCATAGCGTTTCAGTACCGTTAAACTGCCCAAATCTTGACCCCTCTGCTGAGCTTCGATGAGGGTTTGGGCTAAGGCCGCCGCATCCCGTAGGCCTAAATTTAATCCTTGACCCCCCACCGGATGGCAACAGTGGGCCGCATCTCCCACCAGGGCTAGCCGCCGATCTACATAGCGATCGCCTTGCATTAGTTGCACCGGAAAAACCTGGCGATCGCCAAGCAGTTTTAAGGAACCTAACTGGGGGCCAGTGCGTTGTTCTAAGCGCTCAAGGAAAACGTCAACAGGTAAATCTTTCAAGCGTTGGGCTTCGGCGTGGGGATTCGTCCAGACAATCTGACAGCGATTTTCTGTCAAGGGTAATACCCCCATCGGCCCCGTACCCCAGAACCGCTCAAAGGCCACATCATTGTGGGGAGCTTCATGTTCTACAACACAGGTGACGCAGGACTGCCAATATTTCCAGCCTTTGGTTTTAATCCCGGCCCCTTGCCGCACCAAAGAGCGTGGCCCGTCCGCCCCTACGACTAAACTGCCTTGGAGGGTCAACTCCCCTTGCTCGGTGCTAGATAGTTGTACTGTGGCTTGATTCTGGTGGTAATGGATCGCGGTCACTTGGGCTGGACAAAACCAGGTGATATTGTCGTAGCCCTGGAGGGAAACCTGGAGAGTTTCCAGCACCACTTGATGTTGCCCCGAAAAACCTAAAAATTCCGTGTTCAGGTCCCGGCGAGAGAACTTCACAACCCCGGGAAAATTTTCGTCAGACAGTTGAATGGTGCGATATTTGCCACTGCGAGCGGCGATCGCCTCCCAAACCCCCAAATCCTGAAAAATCCGCTGGGAAAGAAGGGACATGGCATAGGCCCGCTGCCGTTGGGTAACTACATCGAAGGGTTGCGCTTCCACGATGGCTAGACGTAGACCCGTATTTTTGAGGCAAGCAGCGAGGGTCACCCCAACAATGCCACCCCCAACAATAATCACATCAAACCCAAGGCAAGATTCTTCCATAACAGGTGTGCGCAAACTGAACCACAGCGAGTCATTTCACTCCATCCAAAAGGTAACATTTTCTGCCTTAGCAGCGCTATCTAAGGTCGTTGACGGAGCTGATCCCGCACCTGCATTAGTAATTTACCCAAGTAATTTTGACCACTGCCATCGGCCCCACAGCCCCAGTAATAATCCACCGGTGAATTTTCGATAATTTCGGCTTCCCCCGTCGCCAACAGAATTTGGGCGATGTCCCCATGGGTAGTGAATTTCGTCCAAATCCCTTGCCACATAATCCCTTGTTTGAGAGTTTCCCAGTCGGGGCGTTGGGAATGTTGGGGGTCACGACCAAGGGCAGCGGCGAGCTCCGGGGTCGGAGCAGAACGAATTTTATCAATTAAGCCTTGCTGGGTGCCGGGAAGAAACTTATGGGCTTGATAGAAATGCTCGACCGTGGGCCAATGTAAGCCTTCGCAGTGGATCGGATGGAGCGAAAAGTTAGAGAAACAGCCATAGGGGTCATAAGCCTTATAGAAATAAATTGGTTCGGCGGTTGACTCCAGCATGACTCCTCTCCACAAGCAAGGCCTAGATTATTATAGGTGCTCCTTTGGGGGCCTGTTGGGGGCGATCGCCTGGGGGGAAATCTGGGTTAGGGTTTGCCATTCGCGCCCCGTTTCACCGGTAACAACCCACAAAAGGGAGCGAATCCCGTCCCGGATTGATTTCATCGTCGTTTCAGGGGGATTGTCCGAAGGTACAGGCACAGGTTTAATTGCAATACCCTTGGTGCCAAAAACAATGCTGGCGACCAACTTAGCCCGGTTCATGTGATTCTCAGAGGTGATTAGGTAAACGCTATCAATATCCTCGGCTTTTAATTCATCCACAAGGCTGGTGAAATTTGTAACGGTGTCTTCGGCCTGGTAATCGAGCTGGAGGCGATCGCCTTCGACGTGATATTTCGCAAAAATCTGGCGGGCATATTCCGGTGGACTCCCGGAGGAAACCCATACTTTTAAATTAGGATGGTCGTGGGCAAACTGGGCCGCAAACCGTTCTCTTTCTTCATGGCCTCCCAAGACAAAAATCGCCTTTGGTTGTCGCAGGGCCCCTTGAATTTTTTGGTAGGCGATCCCCCCACAGGTCAGGGTCACAAGACCAAACACCAGCCACCGCCGTCGGATAAATTTTGCTTTTTGTCGCTGGGGTGGTCGCTGTCGCGCAACTTTTCTGGAAGAACTAGCCATACCGAGGAGAGAGGAGGAAGCGAAACATCGCCAATTATAGGGAATGGGTCAGGGAATTACGAGGGTGTCATCCTAGCTTAACCTCGTCGTTGGAAAGGCTGTCCCCAGTAGCGCCAACACTCCTTATTAAAAGGCGATCGCCATTTCAAAATTAAATCTCGTTCGAGGGCGAGGCGTTGGGAGCGATCCGTTGGGACTGAAACGTTAAAAGCTAAATTTACCGCCACATTCAGGCCATATTGACGGTGCAAGCTAATGTAACTATCAATGTAGTCCTTACAATCATGGACCCCTTTCCAGCGCTGTTTAATGGAGAGTTTCGTTTCCCCCACATAAAGCAACAAGGGCACCGCATGATCGAGGACAAAATAAATATTTGCCTGACCTTCCCGCAGGGGGTCATACCGTTCTCGATAAAAGTCCCAGGGCTTCGGCGGTAGGGTAAAGGGATCAATTTTTTCGGCGTCCCAGTGGTCTGGTTTGGCTTCCGTCTCGAAAATCAAGCTGGTTTGGCTTGCGGCAGGATTTTGACGCACATTGTCCTGAAATTGCTGAATCCGCGCTTTCCATTGCACCAGACTTTCTTGGCCCATGGTGAGGCTAGGGAGGCGTTCTGTGCGGTAGGGATTGGGAGCATCGGCCACGGAAAAAAGCTTGAGCTGTTCGTCGGTCATGGGGGGCAGAAAATTTCACAGGCTCTCCAGTGTAACAAAGGGAGATTCTAAAGCCTTGTTCCCTGCAAACGAATAAACTCTAGGGGTAAACCATCGGCATCGGTGAGGAACATCACTTCGTAAATGCGATCGCCAATCATCTGTTGTTGGGGCTTTAAAAGCACGGTGATCGGTTCCGGGGCATTTTCTTGTAACGTTTGAAGCCAAGTGGATAAGTCCGGTGTCATGTCAGTCAGATCAAAGGACAAATGGTAGTAACCGACGTAATGCTCATCCCCAAAGGTATCGGGGGCTGGTTTAGGCTGGGGAATTTGGATCAGTTCCAGTCGACCGAGGGGGCCTTGGAGCCAACAAGCCAGGGTATAGCCCGTGGTGAATTGGGTTTCCATGGTGAATCCGAGCTGGCCATAGAAGGCGATCGCCCGGTGAATATCTGCCGTCCGAATCGAAGCGTGGTGCATGGTTGCTGAACCTGAGGTGGGACTAGATCAATTCTCCCCCAGGAAGCAAAGGCGATCGCCAAAAAATTCCTGCGTTACCATAACCATAGTTTTTTCGGTTCTTTCTGGTTTCTAAAATTCGCTGTCCAAAAAGTTGCAACATTGTGGGGAAAAATCTATGGGAGCATGGCACAAAACTTGGGGGTGGTTACTGTGGGGGAGTCTTATTTTCTGGGGTTCCCTGGCCTATGCCGAAGACAATTTAGGCGATCACTTAAACGCAATTACCGTTAAAACCTCGCCCCTTGCCGACGCCGATGCTTCCCTCGTAGCCCTGAAAACAGCCCAGATTATTTATCTCGGGGAACACCACACCAGCGAGGCGGACCACATTGCCCAGCTAGCCATTATTAGAGCGCTCCACCGCCAGAACCCCCAGGTGGCGATCGCCATGGAAATGTTTCAGCGGCCCTTCCAATCGGTTCTGGATCAATACATTGCCGGGGAAATTAGCGAAACAGAATTAGTCGCTCAAACGGAATACAAAACCCGCTGGGGCTTTGACTGGGAACTTTATGCGCCCATTCTCCGGTTTGCCCAGGAACATCAAATCCCAGTGCTTGCTCTGAATGCCCCCAACGAGGTGGTGCGCCAGGTTTCTTCTAGGGGGTTAGGGAGCTTAGATCCAGCAGATTATGAATACCTGCCACCCCGTGAGGCGTTGGATTTGAGCAACGAAAAGTACCAAGCCCTGCTCCAGGAAGCCTTTACGGGCCATGGTCAGCATGGCAACTTTAAGTTTGAGAATTTTTTCGCCGCCCAGGTGGTCTGGGATGAAACCATGGCTGAGGCGATCGCCAATTTTGCCCGACAAAATCCTAGCACTCAAATTATTACCCTCGCTGGTCAAGGTCATATCATCTATGGCTATGGCATTCCCGACCGGGTACAACGGCGTCTCGGTGAGGATTTTAAACAACAGAAAGTTTTACTAAATCCCAGCCCAGACCTCACAACAGCTCCAGAGGTTGCCGATCTCTTTTGGTGGACGGAAATTTTGCCGACGGCCCCAAAAATTCCTTAACCGCCGCTAATTTTTGCCTTGTAACCTTGGTCGAGAAGAAACCCAAGAATTGCTTGGCGATGGTCTCCCTGGATTTCAAGGATATTTTCCTTTAGGGTGCCACCAGAACCACATTTGTTCTTCAGTTGTTTGAGTAATTTCTGGAAGCTTTCTGGGGAATGTTGTAACCCTGTAATCACTGTCACCGTTTTTCCCTTACGGCCGGAGCGACTAGCTTGGATGCGAGGACTTTGCTTCTGGGGGGGCAGATCCCACACTTCTAGAGTTTCCTCTGGAACGGTATTGTCAAATTCTTGATAAACGACTTTTTTCCGAGCCATGATTTGCCTCAATCTTGCTACAAATTTCGCTGTCCATAGCTTACTGGGTCTCGTGAAAAATTAGGCAGCTAGTTTTTCAGGCCAATAAAAAAGAGCGACAATAGCGCTCTGAAGGATACACATTGCGATTCAATAAAAATGCGTCGTTCCGTTAGGGAAAAGCCGATGACTGCTCAAAGGTTTTCAGGTTAAGAAGTCGGCGGGTGGTACGGTAATACCCAATAAAGAATGGGGGTCAAGATAATGAAGGCAAGCGTGAAGATACCGATTATTTCAAATGCGAGGAGTTGTTCAGCCATGGCGATCGCCTCTTGTGATATGGAAATCTCACAGCTTCAGTTTAACCTGACTTTTTTGCGGTTAGGCAACCATTCAGGAACCAGAAATTAAAAACGTAACCCCGATCAAGGCCACCACAAGACCTCCCCCTAAAATCCCAATAATTAGGAGATTTTTCTGGTCTTTAGCTGTTTTCGGCTGGGCTTGGTACATTTTGGGCTCTTGGGCAAAATTATTCAGCTTTCCGTCTTCATCTTCCATGTAGCGCATGGTGGCTCCTTTAAAATTTGTCAGTCTTTAACCGGATTAGGGTCTGGGATCATCATAGAAATTGGGCTTTATAGCTATCAATAAAACTCAACAAAAGTTAAGCTTTTTAAGCGCCCATGCCGGAATAATGTTTCAAACCTTTGCGCCAGAAATAGCGATTTAACCCATAGAAAATAAGACTCCAAGCTCCCATCACCAAAAAACCTTGGCCCAGGCGCACAGGTAACCCCATCAAAATCGCCACCGGAAAATACACCACGTAGGGAAAAGGCGTCAGGAGGGCAATTTCTTTCATCAGGGGGGGGAAAGTTTCCAGGGGTGCAATGTAACCGGAAAAGAAAATATAAAACAGAAACCAAATTTGTTCGATGGCACTGGCCCGCTCCACCCAAAAAGCTGCCATGGCAAAGGTGTATTGCAACAAAAAACGGAGACAAAAGGCGATCGCCGTTGTCAGAATACAGAGCAAAATCTGGGTTAAGCTCGGCATCCAAAAGGCTTGGGGGTAAAGGATAAAAAAGACCAACACCAGACCAATGCTAAAGGGCAGGCGAGCAAATCGTTCCGACACATGGCTCGCAAAGTGACGCCACACGGGATCAATGGGTTGTAACAGGGCAAAGGAGAGTTTTCCTTGGGAGACTTCTTTCTCAAATTCCCAGATGACCCAGACGAGGGTGAGTTGACGAATAAAGAAAACAGCAATGAAATAACGGGCAAATTCTAGGGCTGACAGGGGGAGAGAGACTTGGTTAGATGCCTCTGTCCAGACTCCCAACAGGATAATCGGTAAGGAAGAATTCAACACCCAGAAAAACAGTTCAGCCCGGTACTCCACCATGTAGGCGTAGTAGGTACTCAGTAAAATTAAGGCTTTGCGGCAAGGCGATCGCACCATGAACCTCCTCAGAAAAAAGCAGCTTCCATCATAGGCTGAAAAGCCCGTTCCTTAAGTCCTCCCGATCGCCCGGAATAATCTAAAAATTTTGTGTTATGGTCGTAGAAGTCAGTCTGCAATCTCCAAAAAACTCTATGCGCATCAAAAGCTGGGAAAGTCCCCGCCGTCGGGGTCGTAATGATAAAGGCAAAGGCGGCTCGGCCCGTCAACGACAACTGAAAAAACGGGACAAAATGCTCAAAAACAAGCTCAAGGGCAACAACTGCGGAGGGGAAATTGATCCCCTCTTTTTTATGGCCCCTATGACCCACTCAGATGGCAACTAACCAGGCGATCGCCTCCTGTTAACTTCACCAGCTTTTGACCGGGACTATCCTTTTCCGCCAACGCAAACTTACCCAGGGCGATTAGTTCCAGATTATTTTGACTGTCTTGTACTAACAGAGATTCCTCTTGTTCTGGCACAAGCAATTTCAGCAGTAGATCTGTTTTTGAGGCAAAGCGCATCACATGGTTTCCCATATCCCCCTGTTTCCCGAGCCGGAGGCTGTGGGCCGCTAATTTTTTGCCATAGCCTTCTTCGGAAATGAGATATAGTTCGCTTTCCCGCTGACAGGGAACACAGGCAACAATTTGTTCGCTAAACCGTAGCCGTAACGCTTGGTTTCCTTGGGAAGTACGACCCATCACCGGAATTTCACTGTCATTGACCGGCAAATGCAATACTCGTCCACTACTAACGGCGATCGCCACCTGGTCTCCTGGCTTGACAAAACAAGCAAATTTGAGGGTATCGCGATCCTTGAGCTTAATCAGACTCAAACCCCGACTGGTAAAACCCTCCAGCTCCGTTGCTTTTAACCGCTTCATTCGTCCCTGGGCCGTGAGAAGGAGCAAATCATATTCTGCTAAATTATCTGGCAGTAAAAACTGGGTTACAGGCTGGTGTTTATCCCGTAGGGCGTGATCTGGTAGTAAATCTACTAATTGGGGTTTATCTCGCTGTTCTTGGTAGGGCAAATCGGCGATCACCACCGGAAACGCTTTGCCCTGGTCAGTGCAGACGATTAAATTTTCTTGGGTGCCGATCTGCGCCTTGAAAATCGTTGGTTCTTCGTCCAAGAGCCCTGCATCGTCATTGCCCCAGTACACACCCCCCGACGCGGCGATCGCCACATGGGAAGTCTCGGTTAATTGTGGGAGTAGGGCTAAAACGGGTTCTTCTTTTTTGCGGCTTTTCCGTTGGGGTTTGGGAGCTTCCTCGTCGAAATTCCCTGATTTTACTGGGTTTGGGGTTAGTTCAAATGCTTGCACATTCGGGAGACGGGTGCGCCGGGGGTCAGCAAATTTCCGTTTTAAACTGCGCAATTCCCGTTTGAGAGCTTTTAACAATTCATGGCGATCGTCTAAAAGTTTATTCAGCTTGGCAATTTCCGTCGCTAATTCCGCCGCTTCCTGCTCTAGTTTTTGCCGTTCTAACCCCGTAAGCCGCCGCATGGGCATCGCTAAAATGGCATCCGCTTGCGCCTCACTCAACCCCAAATCTGTCTGAAACCGTTGTTTTGCCGTGGTGCCGTCCGCCGCATGCCGTAAAATTTCCACCACCGCATCCAGATTATTTAATGCGAGTAACAATCCTGCGAGGGAATGCTGGCGGGTTTCCTTATGGGCCAGTTCATAACGATACTGGCGGGTCAAGGTTTCCACCCGGAAAGCTAAAAATTCCTGCAAAATTTCTTTGAGGGACAACTGGCGCGGCTGATTATTCACCAAAGACAGTAAAATCGCCCCAAAATTTGACTGTAAGGCCGTCTTTTTATACAGCAGTTTTAAAAGTTGCTCCGGTTCTGCATCCCGCTTGAGTTCAATGACTACCCGCATCCCTTGGCGATCGCTTTCATCCCGGATATCTGCAATCCCCGAAATTTTGCCCTCATTGACCAATTCTGCTAACTTTTCGATCCAAGCGGCCTTATTTACCTGGTAAGGTAACTCCGTCACCACTAGGGCATTCACATCCCGTTTCCGCTTTTTGCCCACCTGAAGCACTTCCAAATGGACAATGCCCCGCATTGGGATAATCCCCCGGCCTGTGCGGTAAGCTTCCCGGACTCCCTCAAGATCAACAATCTCTCCCCCCGTTGGGAAATCCGGTGCCGGAATCAAGTCCCATAATTTTTCATCATCCAGTTCCGGCTGATCAATGAGGGCAATCAAACCATCAACCACTTCCCCCAGATTGTGGGGCGGCATATTCGTCGCCATTCCCACCGCAATTCCCGACGATCCATTGAGCAACAGTACAGGCAATTGCACAGGCAAAACCACCGGTTCCTGCTGGGAGCCATCAAAGTTATCGGTAAAGTCAACGATGTCTTCCCCAATGCGATCCAACATCGCCTCAAAACTCAGGGATGATAAGCGGGTTTCTGTGTAACGCATCGCCGCCGGCGGATCATTGTCAATGGAGCCAAAATTCCCATGGCCTGCCAACAGGGGATAACGGGTGGAAAAGTCCTGGACTAGCCGCACCAAGGCATCATACACAGACTGATCGCCATGGGGGTGATATTTCCCCAATACATCTCCCACCACCCGGGCACATTTCCGGTAGGGACGATCGGGGCTTAAACCCAACTCATACATTGCATAAAGAATACGGCGGTGTACAGGTTTCAGACCATCCCGCACGTCTGGCAATGCCCGCCCGACAATCACACTCATTGCGTATTCCAGATAGGACTGTTCCATTTCCACGTGGAGAGCTGTGGGGATAATGTGGCCAGACTGGAGTAGATCAAGTTGTTGTGCCATGAGTTTTTTGTTAGTTGGACAATAGTAGCGAAGGCTCTTCCCAAGGAATATACTGTCGATTCTTCAATCTTTACAAGGGATACAGCCTGTTCCACAACGAAAAGGGGCGCATTTTTCAGATCTTTTGGGCACCCTGGTAACGAAGGCTACCCAGGGGAAAATCAGGAATGGGGAAGCACTACAACCCATCGCTCGGAAGTAATGTATGATTTTGGCTAGGTTCGAGTAGGAAATGTAATTTTTGGCGAGGTACGAGACTGTATTCTTGCCGCTAGTCTAAAGATCAAACATATTTATGGCAACGGTATTAATAGTCGAAGATGATCCGATCAATGTGCGTGTTTTCAGTACAATTCTGCGGAAACGGGGTAATTTTGAGGTGATCTGTTCAGAGGATGTCGCCGAGATTATTGCCCTCACCTCGGCGGGAGAGGTTGACGTGGTGATGATGGATGTATCGTTGACGGCGAGTACCCACCAGGGAGAGTTGCTGGATGGTATTCAGATTACGCAGATGCTTAAGGCGGATCCAACGACAAAGAACGTGCCAGTTATTCTTGTAACGGCCCATGCCATGCAAGGCGATCGCGAAAATTTTTTAGCTAAGAGTGGGGCAGACGGCTATATTTCTAAGCCCGTCGTAGATTATGAGGAATTTCTGAAGCAGATCCAGGGCTGGGTCAATCAGGGTACTAATTAGATCAATTTTCTCGCTAGGCGATCGCCAACTAATCTAACCTTTCACTAGAGCACCTGGGAACGCAGCAGGGCGATGGGTAAATAAAACATTTTTTGTACCGTGGGGACATAGGCACGCCGGCCAAAGACATCGTAATTATTTTTTTCGATGATATCGAGGATGCCACGGTAGAGCATTAAGGCAGACCACACGGGCCAGCGGGCATCGGGATGAAGGGCACGGATTCCCCGCTCAGCAATTTCATAGTAGTGGCGGGCTCGCTGGATTTGGAATTCCATCAGCGATCGCCATCGTTCATCAATTACACCAGCGAACAAATCTTTTTCAGAATAGTTAAATCGCTCTAAATCTTCCAGAGGGAGGTAAATTCGGCCCCGGCCCCGGTCTTCCCCCACATCCCGGAGAATATTGGTGAGTTGGTTGGCAATCCCTAAGGCGATCGCCTCTTCTGTGGGCATCTGGGAGGGACTTTGACGATTCCAAGGGGCAGAATTCCCACTATTGTCCAATCCCATCACAGCACCAGACATTAACCCGACGGTGCCTGCCACCCGATAGCAATAGAGTTCTAAATCTTCAAAGGTTTCGTAGCGACTCCGATAGAGATCCATTCGTTGACCGGCGATCATGTCCCGAAAGGGCTGAATATCTAGGGGAAAGCGATTCAGACTATCCACCAGCGCCACATCAGGATCGGCAATGGGTTGCCCCGCAAATACAGATTCTAGATCCCGTTCCCACTGGTCAAGGGTTTCCGGGGTGGTGTTCACTGCCTCGGGCCCATCCACCAGTTCATCGGTGCGGCGACACCAAACATAAATAGCCCAAATTGCCTCGCGTTTTTCCTTGGGCATCAGAAGCGTCCCCAGATAAAACGTCTTGGAATACATCGCCGTAATGGTACGACAATACTCGTAAGC
Organism: Synechococcus sp.; assembly: GCA_035284725.1. GTDB lineage: Bacteria > Cyanobacteriota > Cyanobacteriia > Cyanobacteriales > MRBY01 > MRBY01. Next base: position 161 of record JAYKIK010000047.1, on the reverse strand, counting down.
CTCTTCACGGGAGATCAAGGACGAGGTGTTTTGTGGGGAGTGTTGGAGTCTAGACAATTGCAGCATGCGTTGCGGGCGAAGTGTCTGGGGAGTCGTTTCCGGGGCTCCCCGTGGGCAAAAAAAGCCATCATGATTGTCGCATTGTACGAGTCAAATGGGAA
>JAYKIK010000046.1:0-16867 GCA_035284725.1 Synechococcus sp. | reverse complement strand
CTTTGTTGCGGGGAACAGCGGGATACACCGCCGCATTCACATAGACCCCAGCTTCCAGCAGCGCTTTGCAGAATTGCATACACTTGAAATCATCGCCAATATGCACCGTAATAATCGGTGTTTGAGCGGTGCCAACGGTAAACCCAAGGGACTGTAACCCCTGCTGCCAATACTGGGCATTTTCATGGAGCTTTTGCACCCGCCAGGGCTCGGCGATCAAAATATCCAAGGCCGTGGCGGCCGCAGCGAGGGAGGTGGGGGGAATAGAAGCAGAAAATAACATTGACCGACCATTAAAACGAATCCAGTCAATCACCTTTGCCTCGGCGGCGACCCAACCACCAATGGAGGCTAAACTCTTCGAAAAAGTACCGCAGAGAATGTCACTACTGCCAATCATCCCGAAATGTTCCTCAGTCCCTCGGCCCGTTTGTCCCAGTACCCCTAGGGCATGGGCGTCATCCACAGCAAGGGTTGCCCCATGGCGATCGCACAGAGCACGAATCTCTGGCAGAGGGGCAATGTCTCCGGTCATGGAATACAAGCCATCAATGGTGACCATCGTTGCGGATTCCGCTGTCACCTGGATCAATTTTTGCTCTAGATCTTGCAGGTCATTGTGCTGATACTGAACAACCCGACAGCGACTCATAAAAGCCCCGTCATAAATACAAGCGTGGGCTTCACTATCGAGGAGCATCGTTGTATTTTCGTTCATCAAAGCCGAAATAAAGCCTAAATTTGCTTGATATCCTGTTGTAAACACTAGAGCATCCTCATGCCCCACAAAAGCAGCGAGTTTCTGCTCAAATTCCCGGTGCTGGAGCGTCGAGCCATTGAGTAGGCGGGAGCCCGTTAAACTGGGGCCTTCCTCTAGTGCTGCCTTGGCTGTGGCTTCTCGCACCCGGGGATCAGCTGTTAGTCCCAGGTAGTTGTTGGAGCCTAACATCACCAGTTGTCGCCCCTCAAAAATGCAAGTGGCCCCTTCATTCCGTTCGAGGGCACGGAAATAGGGCAACAAATCATTGGCGCGCAATTGATCCGGTAGATCAAATTCCCGAGCCTTATCCAGAACATTGCGGCTGGGTTTGTAGGCTAAGCGTAACCGTTGGTCAAGGTCAATGGTTTCCTCCGGTTGGGTTACCGAAGGGATGTGTCCGTTTTGGGTGTGGGATGATATTGCCGAAAAATGGGAAAGGGCCAGAATATCCCGAGCCAGTTGGGTGACGGTAATATCTTCGAAAAATTTTTCCAAAGGTACGGTCAGGTCAAACTGTTGTTCGATGTAGTGCTTAATCTCAATCACCTGGACAGAATCTAAACCAAGGGCACTAATGGGCTGGTCATCTTGGACAGTTTCTAGAGGGAGGGCGAGGGCTTGGGCCAGTTTTTCCCGTAGTTGCCCCACAAGATCCGCTGGTTTTTCGGTAAGGTCGTATTGCTGGGTTGGTGCGTGATTTTGAGGGGTTATGGTTTCTCCAATAATGCTACGGCCCACCACCGCAAGTTCGTCCGCGAGAAAAGCTTGGCGGCAGCGGTGCCGTTGGATTTTGCCGCTGGAAGTTTTGGGGATACTGCCCGTTTTGATCAAGATAATGCCGTAGGTTTGCAGTTCGTGGTTTGTGGCAATGGCTTGACGTACCCGTTGGGCGATCGCCGCCACATCCAGATTCCGCAGGGCGGTGCGTTTCACTTCCTGAACCAACAGCAAACGCTCTATACCATTAACTTCCACAGTAAAGGCAGCCCCACAGTTTTCCCGGAGGGCGGGATCCGCTTGCTGGGCAGTGAGTTCGATATCGTGGGGATAGTGATTTTTCCCGCGGATGATGATTAAATCCTTAAGTCGTCCCGTAATGAATAATTCGCCGGCTTCCATAAAACCAAGGTCCCCTGTCCGGAGAAAGGGTTGGGGTTGATGGTCTAAGACTGCGGCAAAGGTTTCCCGAGTGGCAACCGGTGCATTCCAATAGCCCTGGGCCACACTACTACCCCGCACCCACACTTCACCCGTAATTCCTTCAGGGCAAGGCGTTAGGGATTCTGGATCGACAATCGACACTTGGGTATCGTGATAGGGCTGTCCACAGCTAACAAAGCGCAATTCCTCTTGATCGAGGTTCGTGATTGTTGGTGCTTGGGTTTTGTCGCCCCCCGTAATAAACAGGGTTGCCTCTGCCATGCCATAGCAGGGATAAAATGCCCGATGCCGAAAGCCACAGGTTGCAAATTTGGCGCTAAATTTTTCTAGGGTTGTCGCCCGCACCGGTTCAGCGCCGCTATAGGCTAAATTCCAGCTACTTAAGTCAAGATCTTCGAGATCACTCTCGGTAAGACGGTCAACACAAAGGTCATAGGCAAAATTTGGCCCGCCACTGGTGGTTGCACGATATTTGGCGATCGCCTGGAGCCAACGCCGGGGATTAGTGAGAAACGCCACCGGGGGCATCAAAACACTCGGAAAGCCCCCATAGAGCGGCTGAATGACATGGCCGATCAGACCCATATCATGGAAAAGGGGTAGCCAACCGACCCCCACACTCTTCTCACTATGACCAAAAGCTGCTTGAATGAGGCGTTGATTGTGGAGAATATTCCGATGGGAAACCATCACCCCCTTCGGTGTACCCGTGGAACCAGAGGTGTACTGTAAAAATGCCAGATCATCTCCCTGAATCGGCTGGGCTTGGAATCCTTGGGGGGAATGCTCTAAAGTTTCCGTCGCTAGCAGGGTTAGAGCTTGAAACTCTAGCGCCTGGGAAAATCTTTGCTGAATGTCTGTCCGTAATGTGTCCGTTGTCAGTGCTAATTTTGCCTGGGCATTGGCGGCGATCGCCAACAGTCGCGATAATTTCTGGTTGCGTTTCGGGGGGTAGACCGGCACCGCAATCACACCAGCATAGAGACACCCCAAAAAAGCGGTAATAAATTCTAGCCCAGAGGGATAGAGCAACAAAGCCCTTTCACCGCGCCAGGGTGCTAAATGGGAGGCGATCGCCTTCGCTTGGGTAGCCAGTTCCCCGTAGGTTAGCCTGCCGGATTCTGTTTCTCCATCTTGCAGAAAAATATAGGCTTGGGCGTTGGGTTGGAGCCGCACCCGCTCATCTAGAATATCGAGCAGGGATGCCTGGGCCTGGATGGAATGCTGGAGGAACGTCATAGATTCGGTAGGGAAAAAGCTAGGGGAAGCAACAATTGTCGACCCTAATCCTAAGGAATGATAAAGGAGTTTTTGAATTTCGTTATGCAGCAATATATCTTAACGTCGCTCGTTTCTGCACATTTTCCGCTATCAAATCCTGAAGTTTCCCCCCGAAACCCCGAGGCGATCGCCCCTCGCCTGACCACTATCCTCATCCCCAAAATAGCGTGGCACCAATCAAAATTGAATTAGTCACAGACAATAAACTGCTGCTACCAAGAACGAGTATTCTCTGGATATACCCTTACTCTCTGAGCTTTTTCTTAAATGTATGGACGTAACTGGATTCGAACCAGTGACCCCATCGATGTCAACGATGTACTCTAACCAACTGAGCTATACGTCCAGGTTGCAAACAGTATATAAGATTATCATTGGATTCTGGAAATATGCAAGAGTCAAATAAAAGAAAAATCAAGCATTGCTTTCTCATAGATGTTTGATTAAAATGGCATCGATTCTTCAGGCCATCGAGTCCCCTTACGATCTTTGAGTCAATCTTTAGATATTCCGACCCTTGACACCCTGGCGCAGGAGCTAGCTGCGATTCAACAAACTGGCTCTAAGCGGATTGCCCTTCTTGGTTCTCGGCATGTCCCGATTACCCACCAGCACTTGATCGAGATGATGAGCTATGCCCTTGCCTTGGGCGGGAACCGGATTATTACCTCCGGGGCAACGGGGACGAATTCCGCAGCGATTAAAGGCGTAATGCGTGCCGACTCTAGTCTTCTCACTGTCATTCTGCCCCAGAGTTTGAGCAAACAGCCCAGGGAATCCCGCGTTGAACTCGAAAAAGTTGTTCACCTGGTGGAGCACCCCGAAAATGATGACCTCTCCCTTGGGGAAGCCAGTAGCCTGTGCAATAGTGAAATTATTTCCCGCTGTCAGCAACTGATTTGTTTTGCCTTCCACGACAGCGATACTCTCCTCCAAACCTGCCGGGAAGCGGAAGAGCAACGTAAGCTTGTCACTCTGTTTTATTTTGACTAGCTGTTTCGTCCCCTCGCCCGTTCGTCCATTGCCTAGGATTACCCTATGAACTTGTCCGTTACTGCTGTCCTTGTCTATTCATTGATCGGTGCTGTTTTTTTGGTGTATCTACCCTATGGTGTCGTGGGTTACGCGCGGGTAAAACTAGCAAGCCAAATGACAGACCAAATGGAGATGTTCCGGCGGCCCCGGGCGATGCTGGATATGCTGCCGGATTATGCGAAACGGGCCAACTGGGCTCACCAAAATGCCTTTGAAGCACTGGCGGTTTATGGTGTTGCTTGTTTATCTGCCCTCGTGACGGGGGTTGACTCTCCCTGGGCAAAGATTGCGGCGATCGCCTTTTTGGGAGCACGTACTCTGTATCCCCTATTTTATATTCTCAATATTCCGGTGCTGCGGTCGTTGATGTTTGCTGTGGGGAATATAGCAAACATTATTTTGTTTTCCCTCAGTGTCGTTGCCGTACAAAACCTCTAGGTTTTGTTAGTTTACTGCAAGCAATTTTTCGATCCCAAAATTAGGATATTATCCTAACGTTTTATCTGTTGAATTCAACGTAATTTTTCTATGGCTTCTACGAGTTCCTTTGATGTGGTGAGTGATTTTGATCGTCAGGAGTTGGTTAATACAATTGATCAAGCACTCCGGGATATCAAAACCCGCTATGACCTCAAGGATACAAAAACAACAATTGAACTGGGCGAGGACACAATCACGATCAATACCGCCAGTGATTTCACCCTAGATGCTGTGCAAACAATCCTCGTGACTAAAGCGGTAAAACGAAATCTATCACCGAAATTATTCGACTATGGCGACCCGGAAACAGCCAGTGGCGGGCGGATCCGCCAAGTGATTAAATTGCGGCGCGGCATTTCTAAAGAAGATGCAAAAACGATTACAAAACTGGTGAAAACAGATTTCAAGAAAGTCCAGGCAGCGATCCAAGGGGATGCGGTGCGTATTTCTGCAAAATCTAAGGATGACCTCCAGGCAGTGATGCAGGCCATCCGAGAAATGGATTTTCCGATGCCGATTCAGTTTAATAATTACCGTTAATAACCCAGGCCCGTCACACTGAGAAATTCTAGGTTGTAGTAGGAAAAAATATAGGCGATCGCCAACAGAAGTCCGCTCACAAAGTGGAATTTGACGGCGAAGAACTTACAATTGCTGACCTTCTCTGGTTGGTCATGGTTTTGGCGTACATGGTTAATTAAATCTAAGGCGAAGGGGGCACCGCCAAAGGTGAGGATCATCCAGGGTGACCAAGTGCCGAAGGCGATGAGCAGGCAAGTTAACCCTAAAACGGCAACTAGGCTGTAGGTCAAAACCTGGGCCCCCCGGCAGGTTCCCAAGCGGACGATGGGGGATTTTTTGCCAGCAGCGAGGTCGTCTTCTGCCTGGTGGAAGTGGGAGCAAAACAAAATGATGCTGGTGGTTAGGGCGACCCAACCCGAGGCCCAAGCGGCGTTCCAACTTAGGGTTTCAGCTTGGCTGTAGAACACCCCCAGGCCGGTGATGAAGTAGGCCAAAAAGCAGACAAATTCCCCAATCCCGAAATAACCCAGACGGAAGGGTGGCCCCTGGTAGGTGTAGGCGATCGCCGTAGCCAGGAACAATAAATTTAAAACTGTCCAATCCTGCTGGAGATAGCTAACGAGTCCAATTCCCCCGATCCCCAAGCCTAAAAAAACTAGGGCAATACCAAAAACCAGTTGGCGATCGCCCGTGAGATTGACCACCGAGGAAGCTTTATTCACATCAATGCCTGTGTCCGCGTCAAACACATCATTACTGAGATTCATCCAGGCGATCAAACAAATGGCCGCCCCCAGAAATATGCCAAAGCGCACCGGATCAAAAACCCCAAACTCCCCATAGGCTGCCGCTGTGGTCACCATGACCGGGGTCACAGCCACCGTATAAATGGGAGGTTTAATGGCCGCAAGCCAAAGACGAGGGGAAGCTTCCGGATGGGCAGTGGGTGGGGTTTCAGTGAGCATTTCTGATTAAACAAGCAAATTCTTCAGAAAAGTGTACCTTAACCTTCCCGTTAGAAAACACCTGCCACCTTGTCAGAAGTCACGGGAATGCTTCAAAAACAACGGCAAGATCATGGACTGAAAAACTCTATGCCTAAAGGACGCCCTTAGAACTGGGAATCGTCGCGGCCCGGCGGGGGTCAATTTCTAGGGCCATGCGCATCGCCCGGGCAAAGGATTTAAAGGTGGCTTCAATGATGTGGTGGGAATTAATGCCATCCAGTTGACGGATATGGATCGTCATTTGGGCGTGGTTGACGATTGCCACAAAAAATTCCCGCACCAGTTGGGTATCGTAGGTGCCGACCCGCTCCGTGGGAATCTCTAGGCCATAGCTGAGGTGGGGGCGACCGGAAAAATCAAGGGCTACTTGCACTAGAGCTTCGTCCAAAGGCGCGACAAAATGACCAAACCGTTGGATCCCTTTACGGTCACCGATGGCTTTGGCGATCGCCATCCCGAGGGTAATCCCTACATCCTCATTAGTGTGATGATCATCAATCTCATAATCTCCCTGGGCCTGGATATGCAGATCCAATAGACCATGGGAGCAGAGCTGATGCAGCATGTGGTCAAGGAAAGGTACCCCAGTATGCACCTCACACTTGCCGGTCCCATCGAGATTTACTGTTACTTTAACGTCAGTTTCACCCGTTACCCGGGCAACGGTAGCAATGCGGGAGGACTCAGAACAAGCAGGCATCATTAGAATATAAAAAGATAACTGGGTGCAAATTCGCTAAGCTATTCTAGCTTAAGGTTGAAACCACTTAGGGAAACCCACACTTAAGAACGAGACAGATCACACCATGGACAACAACAATTGGCTGCAGCAAATGCTCATGATCGGCATTGGTACGACTTCCATCGTTGCCGAAAAAGTCAAAGAAGCCAGTGACCAGTGGGTGAAAGAAGGCACCATCAACCCGGAACAGGCTAAAACGATGCTGGATGACATGATGAACCAGCTCAAGCTCGAACAGGGCAATGCTGAAGCCTATTTTGAGCGGCAGGTGCGCAATATTCTGCGGGATCTGGGGGTACCCCGACAGTCGGAGATGGATGAACTGCGGGGCCGCATTGATCGCCTGGAACGGCAGGTGCGGGACTTGGAAAACAAACAGTGGCGCTAGACCCGATCGGATGCCCGGTAAGATGGGGAAGTAATACCAAGCGTTGTGCCGGTATTTATAAATTGAATTCGGGTTATGTAAATCAGCGTTTGTACATTTTTGAACTTTTCAGCATCTAAGGAGTATTCATGCGAGAAATTTGGCTTAGTTTCGGGATTATTGTTGTCTGTGGGGTCATGTTAATCTTGTCTGCGGTCTTTAATGTGGGTAATCAAGTGGCGATCGCCGATGAAATCACCCCGACCAGTCCAGCGGTACAAGTTGCTGCAAATCCCTCCGAGGAACTCAAAGATATGGATATTGATTTATCAAAAGCGGTCACAACGGAATCCGGTCTCCAGTACATCGATGAAGTGGTTGGCGAAGGAGAATCCCCCATGGAAGGGGAAATGGTGACCGTTCACTACACCGGTAAGCTCACCAACGGCAAAGTATTTGACAGCTCCGTTAAGCGAAATGAACCATTCTCCTTTGTGATCGGTGTTGGTCAAGTGATTAAAGGCTGGGATGAAGGGGTAATCACCATGAAACCCGGTGGTAAGCGGACATTGATTATTCCGCCGGATCTAGGTTACGGCTCCCGGGGTGCTGGTGGGGTAATTCCTCCCGATGCAACTTTGATCTTCGATGTGGAACTGCTCGGCATCCGGTAAACCCAAAATTTATTTTTCCGATAAAAGTCCCCCGTTCTCCAGCGAAAATGGGGGATTTGTTATATCTCTGGGGGGTTAATGAATCACTCAAGGATTCTTATTGCGTAGCAGTGATTGGCGGCAAAATCACTTTGGTGGCAAGACCTAGCCGTTGGAGGAGCCAAATAGCCCACCAGGTAACATCTACTTCCCACCAGCGCCAACCGGCTTTCGCCACATTGGGATAGGCATGGTGGTTGTTATGCCAACCTTCGCCATAGGTGAGAATGGCCGCCCACCAGAGATTACGGGAATTATCGTCGCTTGCGTGACTGCGGTAGCCCCACACATGGGTGACGGAGTTGATAAACCAAGTGCTATGCCACAGTAACACCGCCCGCACCAGCATGCCATAGACGACCCAAGACCAACCGCCGAAAAGATAAAGGGCGATCGCCAAGGGAATTTGTAGCAACAGAAAATTGCGATTTAGCCAACGATAAAAGGGCTGTTTTGCGAGATCCTGGGCATAGCGACTGTATTGATCCGCATCGAAAAATTGTTTGTCCGGGTAGAAAATCCAAAGCATATGGCTCCACCAAAAACCCCGCTTGGCGGAATAGGGATCTTTGGTTTCATCCTCGGTGTGGGCATGGTGTAGCCGGTGGCCCGCCACCCAGAAAATGGGGCCACCCTGGAGAGCAAGGGCACCGATAAAGGCGAAGGTATATTCCAGCCATTGCGGGACTTTGAAACTGCGGTGGCTCAGTAGGCGATGGTAGCCCAAACAAATACCAATGCTGCCAAAGAGCCAGTGGAGCAACAGACAAACGGCGATCGCCGACCAAGAGAAAAAGAAGGGGGCCAAACCAAGGGCCAGGAGATGAACCGCGCCAAAAAAGAACACGGCAACCCAGTCTAGGGTTGTTTTTTGGGTGGGTAATTGCACAGATTGGGTCATGAATTCTCAAACAATAGAACAAGACAATGGGGCGAACCCGGTTGATGATCCGCCCCGGGGAAAAATGGCGATCGCTAAATCGCCTTGGAGAAAGTTTTCTCGCTTTTGTGTTGTAAGTAGGTGTCAAACACCGCTGCAATATTGCGGATCAGCAAGCGACCGCTGGGTGTTACCTGGAAGCCATCCCCGGAACGGTGAATGAGACCGTCGGCTTCCAAGTCATTTAGAGCATTGAGTTCAGCTTGGAAATAATCGTTAAAGTCCAGGTCAAAGCCCAGGTGATATTTGTTCTCCAGCTCCGGGGCCGACAGACGAAACTGACACATCAATTCCATAATCACAGTGCGGCGAATCAGGTCATCTTGGGTCAGCTGGACGCCCTTTTCGACGGGAAGCACATCTTGATCGATAGCAGCGTAGAAATCCTTGAGTCGTTTGTGGTTCTGGACATACACATCCTGGAGCATACTGATGGAGGTCATCCCAAACCCTAAAAGGTCGGATTCGGGCTTCGTGGTGTAGCCTTGGAAATTCCGGTGCAATTCCCCCGCCTGTTGGGCGATCGCCAATTCATCGTTGGGCTTAGCAAAGTGATCCATGCCGATGAATACATAACCGTGGTAGGTCAAGTTAGCGATGGTCATCTTGAGGATTTCCAGTTTTTCGGCGGTGGGAGGCATCGCGGCTTTGGACATCCGTTTTTGCAGAGGTTTTAGCCAGGGCACATAAGCAAAGCTAAAGACGGCGATGCGGTCGGGGTTCAGTTGGATCGTTTTCTGGACAGTTTCTGTAAACGTCGCCAGGGTCTGGTAGGGCAAACCGTAGATCAAATCCACATTGACGCTTTCAAAACCTGCTTCCCGAATCCAGGCCATCACCTCAAAGAGTTTTTCCTCCGGTTGGATGCGATTTACCGCCGCTTGTACCTGGGGATTAAAATCCTGGATGCCAAAGCTGATCCGCTTAAAACCCAGTTGTCGCAAGGCAAAAATATACTCGCGACTCACCTCGCAGGGGTTAATCTCGATGGAAATCTCCGCATCAGGGGCAAATTGAAAATTATCCTGGAGAGTTTGCCACAGACGCGTGACTTGATCCAGGGTGAGGTAGTTGGGTGTTCCCCCACCCCAGTGGAGTTGTTGCACGAGGCGATCGCCTTGGACGAGGGGGGCAATCTGTTCAATGTGGCGAATCAGGTAGTCCAGGTAGGTGGCGGCGGCGGGTTTGTACTGGGTGATGATCGTATTGCAGCCGCAGAAATAACAGGGCTTTTCGCAAAAGGGAATGTGGCAATACAGGGAAAGGGGCGTTTTTTTATAGTTCCCCATGGCGATCGCCTGCCGCAATGAATCTGGGCTGAAGGCGGTGCTGAGTTCTGTGGCCGGGGGATAGCTGGTGTAGCGGGGCACAGCCTGATTGTATTTTTGGAGAAGGTGTCCATCGAAACGGACATTTTGGCTCGATAAATTCATGGAAAAACGATTTTATTAAACGGATTTTGGTGAAAAAAACTCCCCAGCACCCCTCAGCTCAGTGAGAAATAATGTTTTCAAACCACACCTTTAAAGTGCCAGGGAAATCTTGTAGAGAGGATTAAAACTTGTTTCAGGAGGAGGCCACCAGAACGGGATCGTCAGGTTGACGACGATGATTTTCCGTACTACCAGGGCGATCCTGACGGGTTAACAGATCAAAGGTATGTTCGCCGATGGCAGCCTTTACGTCTGGCTCCAACTCGTGCATCACATCCCGGTTGAGGGCAAAGGCATAATTCGCCTCAGTGATAATTTTCTGAATTGTTTCTTCGTCTAGATTTAACCGATCCAGTGCATCTCGATATTGCAGCTTGAAATTGCGGCGATCGCCTGGGGTGGGCCACTGGTCAAACTCATAAAACCGAGTACCTTGGCCATCAGGCAGATCCAGGGCCGAACGGATAATATTTTTTAAACTCTGGCCCCCAGACAGATCCCCCAAGTAGCGCACATAGGCATGGGCAATGAGCAAAACTGGATCGTTTGCCGCCAATTCTGCCAGCCGCCCTTGGTAAACTTTCCCCGCCGGTAGCAACTCTAACTTTTCCCGCCATTGCTCACCGTAATAGAAGGCGAGATCCTCCTCCAGATGGGGCACCCGGTTTAGCTCAGGGAAGTAAATTTTTCCCAGAATTTCGTGATCCTTGTGCTGTGCAAAGGCGGTTTCCAGGGTGTGATAGACCGCGTACAGATTAGCCATTAGCTTCCGGAGGGGTTCCCGCTCCACAATGCCCTTCACAAAACATTTCATGAAAGCTGTATTTTCGGAGAGGGTGTGGGAAGTTTGAGTACCGAGCCGGAGTTGTTGGGATAGGGTCGTCATCGCTTACTCCATAGAATTAGGTAAAAAATTGCTGGGCAAATATCTAGTACACTTCGCTCCGTAACGCTTCTGCATCAATGGGTTTGGCGAAGAAAATCAGAGTCATATTCCACAGGATGCTGCTGATCCAGGGGAGCTTTTGGAAAAATTGGATTACTTTGGGTTTGCCATTGATGGCGATCGCCTTCAGGTGTTCATTGGCGGCGGCACAGGCTTCCAACCGGGGGAAAAACTGGGGATGGTCTGTGTCTAGCACTTCTGGGAACGCCCTGAGGGAAGTGGCGTTGGTATTGCGAATCACATCCCGGTTGTATTGGTGGGCATCGAGGCCGATCATGTCGTAGAAATCAGACCGCTCTAGGGTGGTGAGGGAATGGGTCACAAACACCGTCAACAGAAAAAAGCGCGACCACAGGCGAGATTGCCAGGTTTTCCAGAGGGATTTTTGCGATCGCAACAGGGCTTTAAAAAAGTCTCCATGGCGGTTTTCATCCTGGCACCAGCTTTCAAAATACTTAAACAGCGGGTAAATATTATGCTCTGGGTGTTTTTCCAGGTGACGATACACGAGAATATAACGCCAATAGCCAATCTTTTCTGACAGGTAAACGGTGTAGATGACCCACTCCGGCGGAAAGAAAGTATAGGTGCGTTTTTGGGTGAGATATTTCAGGTCTAAACAGAGGCCAAAATCCACCATCGCTTTATTAATAAATCCCGCATGGCGTGCTTCGTCCCGGGCCAGGAGGTGGAAGGCTTCTGCCAAAATCGGGCTGCGATCCCGGAGGCGGCGGGAGAGTTCTTTAAACAGGAGAAAGCCGGAAAACTCCGAGGTGCAAGAGCGCTCTAAAAAATCAATGAAAATGTTGCGGGTTTTTTCGTCAAAATGATCCCAAGATTGCTCAAAACTTTCATCGCGGATAAAGTGATCGCGGTTGTAGTCAGCGCGCAATTCATCAAGGGCGGCCAGGATTTCTTCCTCGTGGGAGGAAAGCACCATATTGGCAATCTTGTCAAAATCTGTAGTGTAAAAACGAGGGGTAATGAGGGTTTCTCTAACGGGTTTTTTCACCCCTGGTCTGAGGAGTTCCGGGCTCGGCTGGTCTGGGAGCGTAACCATAGGCTGATTAAAGGAAGTTTTAAAATCTTTCTGGCCCTCATCTTTTCGGAATTCTTCTACAGTTTCAAGATAGTTTCTTGGGCTATCCTATAGTTACCTGGGGTAAAAAAATGTTGTCCTTCCTGGGATTTTTGCAACATTGAAGAAATGTTAAATTTTTCAGAAAAAACACCAATTACACCGATGGCTGAAACAAATCCTTGCACCGATCTAAAGTTTCAATGCCCGATCCAATTCGTGGTGGATTTGTTGGGAAATAAGTGGTCAATTTTGGTGTTACGGGAGTTGTTCGGAGGCGATCGCCGCACCAATGAATTACTCAAAGCACTACCTGGAATCAGCACAAAAACCCTGATGGTACGCCTGAGAGAACTGGAAACCCATGGATTAGTGGAACGGCGTATTTATGCTGAAATCCCGCCCCGGGTAGAATATGCTCTCACGGCAAAGGGCCGGGAAATCCAACCGGTGATGACAGCTTTGCATCAGGTCGGCTCCCAATGGCTCGACCAAGAGACCTGTGTTTGCCCGTTACAGGGGGAAATCGATTCAAGGCAGTCAGCCTGATTTTTTGGACAACTCAAACAGTTCAGCCACAGTCACAAAGCGATAGCCCGCTGCGGTCAACTGACTCAGAATTAAGTTTGTCGCCTCTACGGTGCGTTGGCGATCGCCTCCACCATCGTGCATCAGGATAATTGATCCCGGTTGTATCCCCTCAATCACCCGGGCGGCGATATCCGTCGGGCTGGCTTCCGGTTCCCAGTCAAAGGTGTCCACATCCCAGATCACCAGCCGTTTGTGCTGTTGATGGAGATATAGCGGTAATAGAAAAAACCGTCTCCCCCAGGGAGGCCGAAAATCAATCTGACCCGCTACCCCTAGATCCCGTAAGAGTTGGTCAGTGGTATCCACCTCATGGGTGATGTAGCCCCAGGAACGAAAGGCCATATATTTGTGTTCGTAGGAATGGTTGCTTAGCTCATGGCCCGCTGCTCGCACAGCCCGCACGGTTTCGGGATAACTTTCCACATTTTGCCCCACCACGTAAAATGTCGCTTTGGCCTGATAGTCTGCGAGAACCGCCAACATAGCTTCAGTGTAGGGAGGATTTGGCCCGTCATCGTAGGTGAGAGCAATTACTTTTTCGTCAGTCGCTACCCGATACACCCCAAAGAAACTGATCTGTTTAATTATCAGCGGCATCAGCTTTAACAGCCCAAGGGCGATCGCCACGATGAGAAAAAGACGAAGATTTCGACGGTGGGGACGACGGGACAAGGCGGTGGGATAAATGGCTTTCAATGTTCCAGAGGCGGCTAAGGATTTAACCCAGGTAGGCAGCTTTAACCCGTTCGTCGGTGAGTAAATCCCGGGCATTGCCGCTAATTTTAAGGTAACCCGCTTCTAAAACATAGGCACGATCGCTACATTCCAGGGCCAAGTTTGCGTTCTGTTCCACTAAAAGAATCGTTGTGCCATCGGCGTGCAGTCGCCGGATTACCTGAAAAATTTCCTTCACGATTTGCGGTGCCAGACCCAAACTCGGTTCATCGAGGAGTAATAATTTTGGCCGACTCATCACCGCCCGGGCGATCGCCAACATTTGCTGTTCTCCCCCGGAGAGGGTGCCGGCGATTTGATTTTTTCGTTCTGCCAGGCGCGGGAAAATAGCGAATTGTTTTTCGAGATCCGCCTTAATCCCCAGAGTATCATTCCGGACATAGGCTCCCAGTTCTAGGTTAGTTAAAACCGTCTGTTGGGCGAGGATGCGACGACCTTCGGGACTATGGGCAATCCCCGCTTTAACCACCGTATGGGGATCACTCTTGGTCAGGTCGGTGCCGTTATATAAAATTCGACCTTGGCGGAGATTTACTAAACGAGAAATGGCCTTTAGGGTGGTCGTTTTCCCTGCCCCATTGGCACCGATGAGGGTGACAATTTCTCCAGCATTCACCGTTAGATGGAGATTTTTCAGGGCTTCAATGCCACCGTAATTCACGGACACATCAATCAATTCCAACATCTACTCATCCCCCAAGTACGCTTCAATCACCGCCGGATCCGCCTTCACTTCCTCCGGTAGACCAAGGGCAATCAGTTCGCCAAAATCTAACACCGCCAGGCGATCGCACAATCCCATCACCAGGGGAATGTGGTGTTCAATCAAAAGAACTGTTAGGTCAAACTGAGCTCGAATCTGCCGAATCAAATCACTCAAAGCCCCTTTCTCATTGGGATTCATCCCTGCCGCCGGTTCATCAAGGAGTAAAAGTTGGGGTTCTAGGGCCAAGGCGCGGGCAATTTCTAAACGTCGCTGATCTCCGTAGGCAAAGTTTTTGGCCTGTTGGCGATATTTTCCAGTTAAACCGACTAAATCCAACAATTCCTTCGCTCGGTCGTAGGTTTCCTGTTCCGCTTTTTTCGCCTTGGGTAAACCCAAAATCCCCTCGAAGATATTATTTTTCTGGTGCAAGTGGCGGGCGATCGCCACATTTTCCAGGGCTGATAAATTGCCAAATAAACGTAAATTTTGAAAAGTCCGCGCAATTCCTGTGGCCGCAATGCGGTGGGGAGCTAAGCCTTGGATCGCTTGATCCCGATACAGGATTTTTCCCATAGAGGGGGGGATCATCCCCGTGAGCATATTGAAACAGGTGGTCTTACCGGCCCCATTCGGCCCAATTAGTCCAAAAATTTCCCCCGGGGCCACCTGAAATGACACCCGATTCACCGCCACCAGTCCCCCAAAACGTCGGGTCAACTGTTGCACATCTAGTATTGGCTGGGAATCTTCCATGGGCTCCACCGCAGAAAACAAGCTTATTCTAACGGCATCTGGTAGCGAAATTGTGACCCATTGAGCACGGGAGATAATTGGTGAGACTGATGGCCCTGTGGGTGATCTTCATAACGATAAGGGGATTGTTTTGGTTTACTATGATCTCTCAGCAGTCACCTCGTTTTGACATCGGACGATCGCACAGTGAAAAAACTCATTCGCGGCCTAGACAAATTCAAGCAAAACTACGTCGCCAGCCACCAGGATCTTTTTGAACAACTTTCCCACGGCCAGAAACCGCGTGTTCTCTTCATTTGCTGTTCTGATTCCCGGGTTGATCCGGCCCTAATCACCCAAACGGATATTGGGGAAATTTTTGTCATCCGCAACGCTGGCAATATCATTCCGCCCTATGGTTCTGCCAATGGTGGCGAAGGGGGCACCCTCGAATATGCCCTCCAAGGTTTAGATATCCGGCAAATTATCGTCTGCGGTCACTCCCACTGCGGCGCGATGAAGGGTCTACTGAAACTCAACAAACTGCAAGCGGATATGCCCTTGGTCTATGACTGGCTGAAGCACGCCGAAGCTACCCGTCGCCTTGTCCAGGATACTTACCCCCACTGTGAGGGGGATGAACTAGTGGAAACCCTGGTGGCGGAAAATGTCCTCGTCCAAATTGACAACCTCAAAACCTATCCTGTGGTGCGATCGCGTCTCCACCAGGGCAAGCTCAAAATCTATGGCTGGATTTATAACATCGAAAATGGGGAAGTCCTCGCCTACGATGAAGAAAAACATGCCTATGTCAAGCCAGATTACAGCCTCATCGACGAAAGCCCCTTTGCAGAGCGGGAGCCCATCGAAGGTTGTCCGATCCCTTATACCGCCGGAGCTGGCCAGGGTTTAGCGAGCTGGTATGGTGAAGGTGATACGTTTTCCGTGAGCGGTTAGGATTGTTGTCCGTTACTGTTCGGTAAGACTCCCCGGGTTTTCACTTCCTGGGATCTGGTCTTACGCTGGTCAAAAATTGTTTTGACGCAGTTTCGGCCTGACTGTTTAGCGAGGTAAAGGCTTTGATCTGCCATTTTAATCAGGGCTTCAAAGTTATCCATATCGGCTAAGCGCGCCACCACGCCAATGCTGAGACTGCCATACCAAAAGGAGTTCCCCACAGGCACGGCAAACTGATTGATAGATCTCAAGATCCGCTGGGCGATCGCCACAATACTTTTCAAGTTAGTGTTCGGGCAAATAATTAAGAACTCATCTACCCCTAAGCGACACACTACATCATCTTTCCGAAAAACATCCAGCAATTTTTTTGCAAGCTCCACCAAGACCTTGTCACCTGCGTCGTGGCCATAGGTATCGTTAACTTTTTTGAAATGATCAGCATCAATCATCATGCAGGCAATGGGCATATCTTGGCGAATTGCTTCCTCCCATAACTCTAAAAAGCGATCCATAGCATAACGGCGGTTGGGCAATCCAGTTAACATATCGATGTTCTCAGTACAGGACAAAAACTTGAAAAGAATAGAGGGAGAGGGTTTGATAGGAGTTAGCATACAACCAAGCAAACCCTCATGAGCCAGATTAGCGAAATTCGTGACCAATTGCGACCCTACATCG
>JAYKIK010000045.1:0-4147 GCA_035284725.1 Synechococcus sp. | reverse complement strand
GAAAGGCGATCGCCGTTTTGAACTTGTTCTGCCAGATTATCCCGACCCTCTCCAGGTGGTAACCCTTGATCCCCAGATGCACCAATGGCTGGGAAATTTGCAGACTCCCCAAAAAATTCAGGCGATCGGCAGAATTAACAAGGCCGCCCCTTGGTTTGTCCTTGAGGGCATTGCCTAAAATTTACTACTGCATTCGGTCGATGGTGCGGTATTGAATCGCTTCGGCAATGTGGGCCGTTTGGATCGTGGGAGCGGCGGCCAAGTCAGCAATAGTGCGGGACACCTTTAAAATTCGGTCCATGGCCCGGGCCGATAAGCCCAACTTACGGATTGCCCCTTCCAATAAGTTGCGACTACCTTGATCAAGGGCACAATGTTCCCGCAGATCCTTGGCGGTCATTTCCGCATTACAGTGCACCTGGGAGTGATCCCGGAACCTTGCCTGGGCAATCTGTCGCGCCTGGTTCACCCGCTCCGCCACTGTACGGGAATCTTCGCCGACCCCCTGCTGCATCATTTCTTCCGGCTTGAGGCGATTAACCCCCACCTGGAGATCGATACGGTCCATTAAAGGCCCCGAGAGTTTCGCCCAATACTGTTCCCGCGATCGCGGACTACAGGTGCAAGCCTGGATCGGGTCGCCAAAATAACCGCAGGGGCAGGGATTCGTACTGGCAACGAGGGTAAATTGAGCGGGAAATTCGACGGACTGGCGGGTGCGGGAAATGGTCACAAAACCGTCTTCGAGGGGTTGCCGCAAAAACTCCAATACAGTACGTTTGAACTCAGTTAGCTCGTCCAAAAACAACACGCCCCTGTGGGCCAGGGAAATTTCCCCAGGGCGCGGAAAGCTACCACCACCGACGAGGGAGGGGCCAGAGGCGGAATGGTGGGGACTGCGGAACGGGCGAGCGGTGACCAATGTGCCCCGGTCTTTTAATAATCCGGCGACGGAATGAATTTGGGAGACTTCCAGGGCTTCCTCGAAGGACAGTTTCGGCAAAATTCCGGGTAGGCGGCGGGCCAACATGGTTTTCCCACTCCCGGGTGGCCCCACAAAAATCAGATTATGCCCCCCGGCAGCGGCAATTTCTAGGGCACGGCGGGCGAGGGTTTGACCTTTCACATCTTTGAGATCCGGCACCAAATGAGACGCCTTGGTGATCGCCTCCCGGATATCAATTTCTACGGCTTGGTGTTCATGGGGCGCCCCCAATAGATTTGCCACTTCCTTTAAATTGGCACAACCGTAAACCGTTAGACCGGCCACCACTGCGGCTTCTTGGGCGTTGGCCGTGGGCACAATCATCCCCTTAAAGCCCAACTTTTGGGCGGCGGCGGCGATGGGTAACACCCCAGCCACAGGTCGAAGGGTGCCATCGAGGGATACTTCCCCAAGGAATAAAAAGTCCTCTAGAAGCGTTGTTTCAATTTGTTCTGTGGCTGCCAGGATGCCCACACTAATGGGAAGATCAAAGCTGGGGCCTTCCTTGCGGAGATCCGCCGGGGCGAGGTTCACCAAAATCTTACGCACGGGAAAGCCAAAACCGGCATTTTTCAGCGCTGCTTTGACCCGTTCCTTAGATTCCTGCACGGCGGTATCCGGCAGCCCCACCACCAGCATTTTGGGTAAACCGCCGGAAATATCCACTTCCACCCCGACCTTGAGGGCATCAACCCCGACAATGGTGGCACTCCAAATTCTTGCTAGCATGGCTCTGTTTAGTGTGCTTTCAGGACAATATTATAAAGAAAATGGCGATCGCCTGACCTCTGATTTCCTCCGAACCTATGCGGTATTTTTCTTTCCCTCGCAGCTTATTTTTTGGCAGCCTACTCCTGCTTCAGAGCTGTGTTGGCTACCCACGCATTATCAATTTTCCCGTGGATTCCGGTGGCCGCAGTTTAAACAGTCGTTCCCTAGAGTTTGATCCGGCGATCGCCGATCCCTACCTCGTTTTTGCCTCGGACCGCAACGGCTCCCAGGATATTTATCTATTTGATACCAACACCAGGCAAACAATTCTGCTACCCGGCCTCAATGCCCTGAATGAAATTGCTTCCCATCCTGCTGTTTCTGAAGATGGCCGCTACATTGTTTTTGCGGTGGATCGTCGGGGAGAATCGGATATTTATCTCTACGATCGTGAGTTCCAACAAAAACGCAATTTGACCGATAACTTAAATCAAGAGGTACGCAATCCTACTATTAGTGCCGATGGTTCTAAAATTGCCTTTGAAGTGGCGGAAAATGGTCAGTGGGATATCATGATCTATGATCGCAATGGCCGTCAATTGGATGTGGAATAATCTTCTTGAAAGAAGAGAGTATTTTTAACGGCTATATGCTGGCGTAGTAGCGTTTGGTTTGGGCTTCGCTATGACTCAAAATTATGCCTAAGTCTTCGAGGATTTCGAGGCAGTTTTGTACGGCTCCGGTTTTAATTTTGCCTTTGAATTGGGCGATTATTTGGGTTTCTGTCCATTCGCCGCCTTGGGTGCGTAATAAATCCCTAATAGTTGCAAGTTGGTCTTTTAGTTTAGTCGGGAATTTTTGTTGTTCTGGGGGCGCAATGACCTCCTCGGTTTCTTCTTCTACGCCAATACCTTCTATGACTTTCTGGGTGATGACTTGATCGGGGGCTTGGTATTCGGGACGGAGCCAACGGACAAAGCCATTACGTTCTTCTTCGGCGCGTTCTGCATTCAGATCGACTAATCTTTGCAGGATGGTTTGTTCGAGTTGTTCTTTCAAGTCTGATCCCCCGTTCGGCTGAGCGCTCACGTCGAAGCCTAAATCTCCCATCCCTCCGCCTTCGGCACCTCCCTTGGGAAGGGAGACAAAATCGCCATAGACTTTTTGCCACAGGGGAATCAGGTCTTCCCAACCGTAGGCTCGGAATACGGCTTGATCAAGGTCGTCATGGATTTGTTTTAAGGTCGAAATGAGGGCTTTATTGTTAAATTCTCTGTCTGCATCGGTGAAGGGTTCAACCCTGCGCATTTTTTCGAGGCGATTATACATGGCGGTAATGGTGACTTCGGGATGGGCGGCTTGGACTTGTTTGCGGTGGCTGTCTAATCGCTCGCCTAATTCTCGAATTTCTTGTTTGAGTTCTGCCGATGGATCTGGAAATGGGAAAGGATCAAAACATCGTGTTTTGTTATATCGAGGATCATTTCCTACTCCTAATCTTCCACCTGATGCCAATGCCCAAAATATATGAATCTGACTTGATAAAACCCCTAAAATAAAAGCATCATCAAATGCAAAAGTAACCAATGTACTATCTGGAGCAACATTAACTGGTAAAAATCCCCAAAATCTATGTTTTGAAGTTTCCAAAGTCACAATATATCTACTGAGATTTTGAGTTGCCTTTCTAAATTGCTGTCGAGGATGACCAATAATCCACCAGAATTTTTTAAAAATCTTATTTCTATTTTGCTCTCTTTCGGGTTTAGCATAATTCAAAAGATACTGATATATTGCCGGGAATCTTTTTTGAACAACATCGATTTCGATATTAAATAAATCAATCAAATAAATATTTCGTGATTTATGTGCAAAATCTCTGCCATTTAAATATGGTCGAATATGCTTTTTGATATCATCAGTAACATTTAATCCTAGCTTTACTGCCTGTTGGTGATCTATTTGAAATGCCTTTCCAATAGACTTCATTCCTACAGAACAAAGGTTTGAATTAGAAGATAATGATTTTATTTTTGTTAAGTCTGCTCCAATAGATAAATCAGGCAAGATGATGCCTTTTGTATTTGAGAGATAGATCCTAGGATGTTCATTATTTTGAGGATCAGATATTTCTTTGATGACTTCTGATAAAATTCCGGTTTTCACTCCAAGTTCTCCGGCTGTCATTGCGATTCTAACATCAGCACCATTTAATGAATCTATCCAAGGATGATCAGGAATTGCAAAAATAATGGAGATTGGGGAATCTGAATGCAGATATTTTTCAACAACTCTACGAACATAAGTTTGTTTTAAACTATTTGTGGGAACCTCGAAATTTTAAAAAAATGGATAGGCTTTGAGAAAAACTATCAGTCACAGTATAAAAGCAAGAATATTTGCTCATATGATGTCGTCAATTCACCCTATTTGCCTCCATTTTTTTTGATT
>JAYKIK010000044.1:0-12974 GCA_035284725.1 Synechococcus sp. | reverse complement strand
CCCAAGCCCCCAGTTTTGGCATAGTTCCCGAAGTGGCGATCGCCAAATTATTAAATCTCACCCCCGATGATTTAGCCCCGGATTTAAACCCAGAGGTGATTTCCTGTGGTCTGCCTTTTCTTTATATTCCCCTCGCCAGCGAAGCCGCTTTAAATCGCTGTTCCCTCAATTTACCAGTCTGGGAAAAAGCCCTCAAAAATACTGAAGCCGTTAATATTTATCCTTTTTTTGTCGCAGAGAAGCAAACAATTCAAGCACGGATGTTTGCCCCAGCCTTAGGCATTGCAGAAGATCCCGCCACCGGTTCTGCGGCCACTGCTCTAGCGGGCTATTTAGATAAATATTTTCCCAATGACAAAAGAATGAGCCCTTGGCAAATTCACCAGGGCATAAAAATGGGAAGACCCAGTCAACTCACTCTAATCATACAAAAGAACCCAGGAGAAAAATTAGGCATTGCCGTGGCAGGTTCGTCGGTATTGGTTAGTGAAGGAGTTTTAAATTTGCCATAAAAAATGATCCCTAATCTTTTGACTAGGGATCGTCGCTACCAAATTACTTAAATTCGAGTATTTGCCTAGGCGGAGGTGCTAGAAAAAGCGGCCATTTTGACGTCATTTTCCATCAGAATGGTCTGCAATTCTTCGGCATCCACCGTTTCTTTTTCGACGAGCATCGCGGCAATTTTATCGAGAACAGCGCGGTTATCTACGAGGACATCCTTTGCTCGTTTATAGGCTTCTTCTACGAGGCCACGGACTTCTTCATCAATAGCCGCAGCGGTTTCATCAGAAAAGTCTCGATCCGAAGCAATATCACGACCCATAAAGACGTTACCGCTCTGGCGACCGAGAGCCACAGGCCCAAGGCGATCGCTCATTCCAAAACGAGTGATCATTTGCCGGGCGACATTGGCCACCTGTTGCAGGTCATTGGAAGCACCGGTAGTAACTTCTTCTTCCCCAAAGATGATTTCCTCAGCAATCCGACCCCCAAGGGCAACAGCCATCTGATTTTGGAGATAGGCACGGGAATATAAACCAGAATCCATCCGGTCTTCGCTAGGGGTGAACCAGGTCAAACCACCAGCACGACCCCGGGGGATAATGCTAATTTTCTGCACCGGATCATAGTCAGGCATCAGCGCACCCACAAGGGCGTGACCCGCTTCGTGGTAAGCCACCAGGGTCTTGCGCTTTTCGCTCATCACACGGTTTTTCTTCTCAGGGCCAGCGAGGACGCGGTCAATGGCATCATTCACTTCGTCCATAGAGATTTCTGTCAGGTTACGACGGGCTGCTAAGATTGCTGCTTCATTGAGCAAGTTGGATAAGTCGGCACCGGTAAAGCCAGGGGTCCGGCGGGCAATTTTTTCGAGATCCACGTCCTTAGAAAGGGTTTTACCCCGGGCATGGACATTGAGGATTTCCAGACGACCGGAATAGTCGGGACGATCCACTACCACTTGGCGGTCAAAACGGCCGGGACGCATCAGGGCGGCATCAAGGACATCAGGACGGTTAGTGGCGGCAATGATAATGATCCCGGTATTCCCTTCGAAACCATCCATTTCCGTTAAAAGTTGGTTGAGGGTTTGTTCCCGTTCATCGTTACCCCCCCCAAGGCCAGCGCCCCGGGAGCGACCAACGGCGTCGATTTCATCGATGAAAACAATACAGGGAGCGTTTTGTTTGGCCTGTTCAAAGAGGTCACGGACGCGGGAGGCACCGACCCCAACAAACATTTCTACGAATTCAGAACCGGAGATCGAAAAGAAAGGTACACCCGCTTCCCCAGCAACAGCTTTGGCCAGGAGGGTTTTCCCAGTTCCAGGGGGGCCAACCAAGAGAACCCCTTTGGGGATTTTTGCTCCGATGGCAGTGAACCGATCAGCATTTTTCAGGAAGTCAACTACTTCAGTGAGTTCCAGTTTGGCCTGTTCAATCCCAGCCACATCCCCGAAGGTGACTTGGGTTTGGGGTTCCATTTGGACGCGAGCCTTGGATTTACCAAAGTTCATCGCCTGGGAACCGGGGCCGTTTTGGGCGCGACGGAGGAGAAAGAAAAGACCGACGAGGAGAAGAATCGGGAAAATGAGGGTGCTGAGGGCCCGGAAAATCCAATTGTCGTCACTCTGGGGGAGTACGGAGATATCGACGTTGTTTTCGCTGAGAATATCGATAAGCTCGGTGTCACCGGGGGGAAGGTTGACAAGGATGGGGGTACCGTCGGGGGCAGAGACAAACGCTTTAGTGCGATCGCCACTGATATTAACCCGTTCGACATTGCCCGCTTGGACTTCCTGGAGAAACTGACTATACCGCCAGGTGGCCCGGCTTTGGGGTTGCTGATCAAGGAAGGACACAGCTAAGGAGATCACAACGATCGCCAAAAGAGCGTAGAGCCCGGTACTGCGCCATTTTTTGTTATTTTTGTTCACTACTGAGAGCCTCCTAGGACTTGAGGATAAGCAGAATAATGATGCGGTTCTTAAAAGAGCGTCTTATCCCGTATTTCAGGTTGGTTATTAAATAATGTTAACGTTTCTCAGGAAAGATTGTTTAACTTTCTCATTTCATGTCTAAAATCGCAGATCGTACTCAATAGAAAAGCGATTATCGTTGTTGAGATCCGTGGAGCCCCGCACAAACATTTCATCGTTCACCCGGTAGCGGAGACCGAACTGGGTAGGTTGGCTACTGTTAAGGATTTGTAGGATTGAAACGGATAAGTCTGGGCTAATGTTGGCGCTTAGCTCTGCCCCTAAACCCAAGGTCGAGGTGCTCTCATCTTCATCTTCGGTGAGGACGGTGGGAAACAACCGCAGTTCACTCAGGCCAAGGGCATTTCCTAGGGTGTCTTGAATGTTACTTAGGAGAGCAGACCCCGCAAGATTGGCCAGAGCCAGAGTTTCGTTAGCGCTGCCTCCGGTAAAGTTTTCGAGGAATGATCCCCCTAGGAGAGCAATGAGTTCTGTTTCACTGCGGGTGGGGCTACTGGTGAGTTCAATGTTGTCGTCGAGTTCACTGGCGCGGCCCTGGACTTTGGCCTGGATACGAATGGTTTCAATCGTACCAATTTGATTGGGGCCGAGGGCGCTATTGTCACGAATTTCAGCGGAGAGGGGATCGGTGGTGGCGAGGAAGGAGCGGGAATTTTCTAGGAGAGAGGTTTCGAGGGTGAGATCAAGTGCTGGATCTAGGCCAAAGTTTGGTGTAAAGGTGGCAGTGTTGCGATTTCCGCCCAGGCGAAGTTGAGTCGCAAAGAGATTGACTTGACCCCGGTCGAGGCTGATCACCCCAGCAGGTCTCGGGTTATCGAGGGTGCCATTCAGGATTAGGTTACCACTGGCAAGGAAATTGAGAAGCGGTTGTCGGGTAATTTGGAGGCGATCGCCAAGGGTGATTTTTAGGTCTTTAAATTCTGTGATCGCCCGGAGATCGAGATTGGAAACCCGCTGCGGGCTGCCATCGACTTGTTTATTGCGCGCTTTGTTCTGGACGTTGGGTTCTGGGCTTTGGGAGCTACCATTAGCCGTATTGTCATCATTTTCTTGGTTCCCTGTCAGGAAAATCCGCCCATCCTGGAGGGTTAAGTTTCCGCCAATGGTGGGTTCGAGGCTCGTACCAGCAATGATGAGATTGCCTGCGACACCACCGCGATACAGCTCGGGTAGTTCAAAGTTGAGATCCTCTAGACGCACAGCTAGGGTCTGATTGGCAGTGCTGCGTTTTACGAGGGGCAACTGACCGGTGATCGCCACCTGGCCCCCACTAAAATCTCCCATCAGTTCTTGGACAGTGACCGTATCGAGATCAAAATTGATCTGGCCATGGATATTGGTTAAGGGGGCATCGGGGAGCACTTCAGCTTGAATCTCTGCATTGGCGATCGCCACCTGGCCATTGGCCACTAAATCCACCGGTCGGCCCGTAGTCGGATCAATTTCTCCATCAATGGACAGATCCATTTCCCCTTCCCCCCCCAACCAAGCCAAATTACCCCGGGTCAAAATATTTAGGAGGGCAAACCCTTCGTTCTCCAGGTTAAAGGTGAAATTTAAAGCATTGCTATCCGGTAAGACCGTAGCGTTGGGGAGTTGGTAGGGAAAGCTGCCAGTGATTTTTAGGGGGTCAGCTTCGGCCACCAATTCACTATCAACAATGAAGTTTAACCGCGCATCATCGTAGGTAAAATTCCCCTCCACACTGCTAATGGGTGTTTCATTGATGCTGGCGTTAACCATGGTCATTTCCCCCCGGGCCGAGGGATCCGCTGGGGTACCAGACAGGGCGGCATTGGCGTTAATCAAACCATCAATGGCCACGGCTTCCGGCAGATCAACAAATTTTTCAATAAATGCCATGGGCACTTCCGTCAGGCGCAGTTGTCCCGTTTGGGTTTCCCCCCCAAAGCTGCCGATAAAGCTCAGACGGCCGCCTCCGTCGTCTTCCGATAGGCGAATCCCCACTGGACGCAGGGTTAAGACCTTATCCCGTAAGATTCCCCGGGCAATGATTTGGGGCATGGTGATTTCGCCCCACTGCCAGGGAGCACCAACAATTTGTGATTCACCAAAGACCGCCGTTTCTCGATACCCTCCCACGAGGTCAAAGTCCGCCTGAACTCCTGTTTCAGCGTTATAGGCTAAGGCGATCGCCCCGTTGAATTCCCCCTGGAGATCGGCTAATTCCGCTGGGAGGAGGGGTTTGGTTGCCGCAACGTTGAGCTGCAGCTGATTTTGTACACAACTGAGGAGGGCGACTTTTTCGGCAAAAGATTGTTGGCGATCGCCCCGATTAAAAAGCACTGTGCCATTGTCGTTGCTAGTTTCAGACCTCCCCAGCAGATTTTCACAGCGGTATTTTTCCCGCTCCATGGGGGGAGTATCTGCCAGTGCCAGACTTGGTCGTTGAGGGACGGCGATGGAGGTCACTTCCGGAGGGATGGGGGCGGGTTCCTGGGGTTTTTCGGCATAAAGATCCGCACTGCGGTCAAATTTACTGGAACGGCCCAGGTAATCAACCAATGACAAATCGCCGAGGGTCTGGAAATCGTCGTAGTCGAAAATTTGGAGGGCAGCTAAAACATCTTCAATGCGGCCCCGTTCGATGGTGCCAGTGGCTTGGATGCTGGGGGTGGGACGATTCTTCGTCGGGAAAGCAATGGTGCTATCAACGCTATAGAGACCACCATTTTGGGCCCATTCCACATCCTGGAGGCTCAGCACACGATTGTTGAAATAAAAACGACCACTAAGGCGATCGCCTGCCACATAACCTAACAATGGCTGGGCGATCGCCACCTGTCCCGATACAGATTGGGCTTTGAGGTCAGCGCTTAACTGGCTGGAAAGACGTCCTCCCAGGGCGAGGGTTTCGATGGGAAAATCTAACTGGGCCAGGGCTGGCTGCCCCTGGGCTACCTGTTGCACCAGGGTAACGGGAAGGTTAGCGCTAGTTAGTTCAAGGCGCGTGGGTTCGAGGCCGGATTGAGTATATTCCAAAGCCACATCCAATTGAGAACCCGCTAAATTAAGCTGGGCTTGCTCGGGACGGAGGTAGGGGTTTAAACGGGCAAAAATTTGGTCGGTCTCCCCTTCAATGGCGATGATGGTGCGGCGATCGCCCCGGGTTTGGATCTGACCGGTGAGGCTGGGTTCCAGGCTGGGTTCCAGGGTGAGTTCCGCCAGTTGAAGATTATCTAACGCCACTTGACCATTGATCTGGGGTTGTTGGAGGGTGCCTTGGATCGTCCCCCGGAAGTTTCCTTGACCGGCTAAATCAAGGGCCTGGGCAGCTTCGGGCAGGGGCAACTGCTGTAGATCTACATTCTTAGCATCTAAGTTAAAGGCTAATTGGGTAATGGCTTGACGGGGATTACGACCTAGGCGATCACTGTCAATGGTGAGGATGCCATCTGCCTGAAAATCCTTGGCGATCGCCTCCTGGATCTGCAGTTGTCGACCGTTCCAAGCCCACTGACTACTTAAAGGGGCATCAATCAAAGACAATCCTTTACTGAAGCGTAAATCTCCCTGGGCTCTGAGATTTTTCAAACTCGGTTGCGTCACATCGGCCACCAGTTGCACCGTTCCTTTTCCGGTTCCCCGCAGCGAAGTATTTAAACGGTTTAAATCTAAGTTTTGCGCCCGAAAATCCCCCTGGAGACGACCATTTTGGAGGGTGATCAAGCTGCCATTCACCGTCCCCCCAGCGAGATCCGCATCTAGGGAACCCTGGGCTAAAATCTCTTCCAGGACGAGGTTATTGATATTTCCCCGCACCTCAAACTGCCCCTGACTCGGTACGGTTTTGTCGAGACTGGCTAACTGGGGGGCAAAATCCACGAGATTGACATTATCAATGTCCGTGCGGCTATACCATTCCCCTCCAGCAAGGGTGACTGCATTAGTGCGAATTTCCCCGGCACCCACCGTCACACGGCCAGAACCCACCGCCTCCACCGTTTCTAAGCTCACGTTATCCAGAGGGCCACCGGTTTTAAATTCACCGGAATAGTTAGCCACCAGGCTCCGGGGCACCGTTGGGAATAATGCCTTCAGGTCGAGATTGGCGAGGGCTAAATCGGCGCGCCACTGACCATCTGCGGCTTTAATGTTGCGGGCGATCGCCTGGCCATTGGCAAAACTGGTGCGGGCCTGGCCGGTAATTTCCAGGGAACCTTCGGGTTTATTGTCCTCCGGTTGGGCGAAGGTGCCGGCCATTTGAAAGTCCCCGTTCACTAAACTCCGCTGTAGAAAATTAGGAACTTCCTGGGTCGTGAGTTGGGCGAGGCGTAATCCCCGGGCCTGGGCGGGTGATTGAAAATCAGTTTGGGTAATCCGCAGGTTGGATAGGGTGACTAAACCCCCTGCCACGGGAGCCACGGCAGTGCCAGAGACGACGAATTCCGAAACTTGATCGAGGGGCGTCCGAAAGATTAAGTCTGTTTTTCCCAGCCCTGCTGCGACAGGTAACTTTAATTCATAGAGTTGCGCAAGGGCATTGGTGGGGAGTTGATCGCCCTGGGCGGTAATGGCGATCGCCCCTGGGGTGGTATCGCTGGCCAGTTGAATCACCCCCTGTCCCTGGAGGTTGCCACCGAGGGTGGGTTGGGCAGTGAACTGCTCGATGACAAACCGATTATCAGCAATGGTCATCTCTCCCTGAAAATCATCTAGGGCCAGACGATCTACTTTCATCGGGGTAGCATTCACGGCGACCACGTCTAACTGCAATCGATCTAGGGGCCCCCCAAAGGTTACCGCTGCCTTGAGTTGACCCTCCACTGGGAAAGCGGGCGACTCCAGTTCAAAGGTGTCGAGGATTTGGGCAACCTCCGCCGGCGCCGTGTTAATCTTTCCCGCAAAACCCCCCTCAAAATCAATATCAAGGTTTCCGGCAAAGGGGAGAGCCCCCAGTTGGCCGGTGATTTGTTTGAGTTGAATTTCCTGTTCCTTGAACCCAACTTTACCGGTGAAATTCCGCACGGGTTTCGCCAGGGCTGGCACCACTAAGGTTGTACCTTGGGCCACCAATTCCCCATCCCAGCGGCTGAGGTCTCCTTCTTCAAGGAAGAGATTGATCGCGCCATCCACGAGGCCTCCGGAAAAAGTCACCGGGGGTACCACAAGGTTTGAGATGGTGACAGGGTCAATTTTTTTCGCCCGGACATTCAGGTCGCTGAAATCTTGGGCAAAGTCCAGAACCCCTGCCACTTCAAGTTCTCCCCCCTGGGCAAGTTTGCCTTTAACATCAAGCTGGATAACTTTTCCTTTGTTGCTCAGTTCTCCCCTGCCGGCTGTGAGATCAAGTTGAACTGGGGTGCTCAGTTGGCCGGAGCGTTGACGGGCGATGAGGGTTAGTTTGCCACGCCGCAAGTGGATATTTTTGACGTTGACCTCTAGGCCTTGATCTTCATCATCTTCGGGGGCAATTTCTAAATCTAACCACCGCCGTGCTTCGTTTTGCTCGACGATAACCTGGGGGTTGATCAGGGTCAGATTTAAATCGAGTCGTCTTCGGGTCAGTAAAGTCCAGAGATTAAAATCAACGGCGATCGCCTCGACGCTGAGTCGGTCATTGGAGGTTTTTGTCGGGGGCAATTCAGAATAACCAAACCGGAGTCCGCCCCAGGAAATCCCCTGTACCGCACCGATGTTGAGGGGACGGTCAATTTTTTTGTTGAGTTGCTGTTCAATTTGGGGGGAAAGGCGCTGGAAAATCAGATAGCGGCCGTAGGCAAGACTCCCCCCCAAGACCACCACACACCCCACTGCCACCGTTGGGAGTAACCATTGCCGTCGACGGGTCGGCGCACCTTGGGTTGAATTTTCGGGGGAGGGCGACGGGGTGGGGCTCATGACAGCGACAGTCGGCAACTTTTGCGATCATTATAGATAGCTTGGTCCGGGAAAAGGGTGTTTGTGACTTTTTAATGCCGATTCGAGCAACAATCATCCTCGACCGAGTGGAAGGTGATCGCCTTTTTGATCTCCGTTGGAAAAACGAGCCTAAGCCGGATTGTCCTGGTTTTCTGTGACCTGACGGGCGAGGTAGGCAACGGCGAAATCTCCATTACCGTGGGCTGCCAGCTTTTTCCCCATTTGAAAGACTTCCTGGGCGAGGGTTTCCCCCAATTTTTGCATCAGGGCTTGCCGTTCGCTGATATTGTGCTGCTGTTCCCGGACTTTATGTTGCCATTCAGCGGTGAAAATATATTCCAGGGTCGTGTGGAGTTGCAGTTGTTGGAGGATGTCCCATTCCTGGCGGTCGCACCAAAAGCCATTACATTCTGGGCACCGTTCTAGGTAAAAAGGTTGATCGACGGGAATTTTTACCCGGGACAAATAACGTCGACATTCGGGACAGAGGGCCGCTTTATTGTCCGTTTCGCTGGGAGTGACGATTTCTGGGAGGGACAGTTGGGTATTAATTTGCTTTGGACGCCGCTGTTGGGTCTGCCAGGTTTGATAGCGATCGCCCGAGAGCCAATCCCCTGCACATTTTTCGCAATGGTAACTGGTGAGCTCCCCGGCCAGAAGATGATCAGAAAGATTAATATCCCGACATTTTGGACATTGCACAGCGTCACGACTCCCTCATTTTTGCCTCGTTTTATCCTACGCCGAAGCTGATTCTGCCACAACTGAGTCACGCAAATTTTGGCATAATCCCCTTACAGCCCATTTACAGGAAACAGATGCAACGGTTATCGGTGGTGGTCGTCCATGGCAGTTTTAGTGAAGATTATGGCCAAGAATTTCAAACGCTCATGGCTCAGGTACAAGCCCAAGTCGATCATCCGGTTTTGGGAGCCTATTTAGAATGTACGGAGATTTCCCTGTCGGAGGCGATCGCCAATTTTCTCCGGAGCCAATCCAGCCCAGAGGATTACCAAGTGCAAATTTTGCCCCTCTTTTTACTGCCCGGTGTCCATGTGCAGGAGGATATTCCCGAGGCGATCGCCCCACTGCCAGCCCAGTTTCCCCAAGTCCAATTTCAAATCCTCGATTACCTGGGCAAAAACGGACGCCTAGCCCCCTTTTTAGAACCTCAATTTAGCCTTTACCCGAATGCCCAACGGATTTTAGTCGCCCACGGTAGCCGTCGCACCGGTGCTAACCCTGAAATCGAAAACCTCGCCCAGGCCCTCCAGGCCCACACCGCCTATTGGGCTACGGAACCATCTCTCGCACACACCCTCGAAAGATTAAGTGAATCCCCCGCCCCCAGTTTCTGCATCGTGCCCTACTTCCTCTTTTCAGGGAAAATTCCAGCGGCGATCGCCCAACAAATTACAGAACACCAGCAAGCTGATCCTGCCACCACCTTTCACCTAGGCCAACCCTTTGGCACCAACCCCCAATGTGCAAAGGCGATCGCCACCATCCTCCAAACAAATCCCTGACAAGCTGGGGAAATATTGCTGTTCTTTACGGATTTATAAGAAAAATTCGTCCCAATGGCATGATATGTATGATTAGTTGCCCTGGCGGACTGCTGCAGTTGGTAACGCATATTTAAAAAGAGAACATAAGCACATCTACTTACGGCTTGGATAAATTCTTGCCTGTAGGTCTGCCTTCACAGTTAAATAAGTGGAGATAGATTCATTTACTTTATTGCTGTATTGAGGAAAAACATGAATAAAATTCTGGGGATCGACCCACTCAAAAAATTTATTTTCGGGATTAGCGCATTCGTTTTACTGTTCTGGCAACTCAATGTTGGTGCTGCCAATGCCACGGCTCTCCGGGAAGTAGACCGCACTGTCAACCTCAATGAAACCGAAACGGTCGTCCTCAGTGACCAGCAGGTTGCCAAG
Source organism: Synechococcus sp. (assembly GCA_035284725.1). Classification (GTDB taxonomy): domain Bacteria; phylum Cyanobacteriota; class Cyanobacteriia; order Cyanobacteriales; family MRBY01; genus MRBY01. Next base: position 2,645 of record JAYKIK010000044.1, on the reverse strand, counting down.
GGAGAGCGCACTTTTATCAACACCTGTGCCACCTGTCACAACAGCGGCCGGACAAAGAGTAACCCCAACGTTACCCTTTCTTCAGAGGATCTCGAAGGGGCAGAACCCCGCCGCGACAATATCCTCGCCATGGTGGAATATCTCAAAAACCCCACCTCCTACGACGGTGAATTAGACCTCTCCCAACTGCACCCCAACACAACCCGGGCCGACATTTGGAGTGGGATGCGTAACCTCAACGAAGAGGATCTCCAGAATGTTTCCGGTTATGTCCTCGTCCAAGCCCAAGTCCGTGGTGTTGCTTGGGGCGGTGGTAAGACCGTTAACTAAAACAGACTCCGTTTAAATCCATCTTTTTTACGCCACGATTAACAAGTTAAAAAACATCCCTAAGACAGCCCTAGAATGGTTGTCTTTTTTGTTGGTGCCTTAGTAAGAGATTTTAAGGGCGATCGCCTGATGATTTTTATCTATTCGCCTTTTTTGAGGAGTAAATGAAGGGTAAATCGACTCCCTTGGGCTGTGGATCACTCTGGACTTGAATCAGACCATGGTGCAGATGGGCGATCGCCTGGGCGATGGCGAGACCTAAACCTGTACCCCCTGTTTTTCGGGAACGGTCATCATCGATGCGGTAAAACCGTTTAAAAATCTGGGGTTGTTGCTCCGGGGAAATGCCAATCCCGGTATCCGTCACGGTAATTTTGGCGTGGCGATCATCGGTTTTTAATGTGACATTCATGCTGCCTCCTTTGGGGGTATAACGCAGGGCATTATCGAGCAGATTGGAGACAAGGCGGTAGAGTTGGGACTCGTTCCCCTGCACAAAAATGTCGGCATCGGGCAGTTGATTGGTGAGGGTAATCTCGGCGGCGATCGCCATCTCTAGAAATTCTTCGGTGAGGTCACTAACCAGATCATTCAGACAACAATCCCCCCAATTTTCTGCGGTTTGGGGTTGCTCTAAACGGCTGAGCAGCAGCAGATCATTGATTAATTGACTCAAGCGCCGCCCCTGCCGTTCGACGGTTTGGAGCATGGTTTGGGTGTCCTGTTTATCCTCACCATTGAGACGCAAAATCGCTTCGACGGTTGCCAGTAAACTCGCAAGGGGTGATCGCAGTTCATGGGCAGCATCGGCGGTAAATTGTTGTTGCTGTTGGTAGGAGTCATAGATGGGACGCATGGCGAGACCCGCTAACCACCAACTGGAGAGGGCAACCACACCAAGGGCAAGGGGTAAACTCCCGCCTAGAATCCAGCGAATCCGTTGATTTTCCTGATCGAAGGCGGTAAGACTCCGCCCAATTTGCAGATATCCCCAAGAATTTTCTTCGATGGTTGCATTGCCGGGACTGGTGCTGTGGAGAATGGTGGTGAATTGGCGATAACGATTATCTTGGGTTGAGATTGTTTGCCATGTTTCCGCCTGTAACCGGGGCGAGAGGGTCTTGGGTTGGTTGGGGGAAAAGGCGAGCAGGTGACCGCGATAGTCGAATAAACGGATGTAATACAAACGGCGATCGCTGATGCCGAGGGTATGGCGTTCGATCAGGGTCGGATTATCGGCGCAGGGCTGATTCACGAGACAGAGATCAGGAAAAATTTGCTGTAAAACCCCCGTCGGATTGGCATTGCGCGGCAACATCGGTTCCAAACTGTCATGCAAGGTTCCGGCGATCGATTCCACCTCCCGTTCGAGGGCGACCCAATTCGCTTGCACAATGGAACGATAAACCCCAAACCCCAAGGCGCTCAGGATTCCCCCCATCACCAGGGCATACCAGAGGATGAGGCGGAGGCGACTGCGGACAAAGAGACGGTTACTGTTCATGTTCCACCGTAAACCGATAGCCTTGACCGGGCACAGTTTCGATGGGGCAATCACAGGCATATTTCGCCAATTTCCGCCGAATTAACCGCATTTGCGCCGCCACAACATTACTAATGGGTTCCTCCTCTAGATCCCAAAGCTGTTGCCGGATTTTACTGCCGGACAGAATGCGGTTGGGGTTTTGCATGAGGTATTGCAGGATCTGAAATTCCTTCACGGTGAGGGTAATGGCTTGGGATGTTTGCCCTGCTTGCCTCACCACTAATTCGGTATTGCTGGGGTCAAGGCTAAAACTACCCACCCGGAGAATCTGGGGCTGAAATTGTGGCGATCGCCGTTGTAACGCCCTTACCCTCGCCAGCAATTCCGCCATCACAAAGGGTTTTACTAAATAATCATCCGCCCCCGCATCTAACCCCTTCACCCGATTTTCCGGTTCTCCCAAGGCAGTCAACATTAACACTGGCAACGGATTTTGTAGAGATCGCAATTTTTGACAAAGCGCCAACCCCGACAGTCCCGGCAACAACCAATCCAGAATTACCACACTGTAATCCGTCCATTGACTGTCCAGATAATGCCAAGCCTCTTCCCCATCCGTCACCCAATCCACCACATATTTCTCACTGATCAGCACCTTCTTAATCGCCAAGCCTAGATCTTCTTCGTCTTCTACTAATAAAATACCTAAGTACAGGACAAAAGTTGTATGGGGTGAAACTCTGACCCAAGTAGAGATTGGGGAGAAGCGGTAAAAAAGCGACGTAATAAGTCAAAGCCATAGCGAAACAAACTCCGAGCTCGACGGCCA
>JAYKIK010000043.1:0-4545 GCA_035284725.1 Synechococcus sp. | reverse complement strand
CTCTCAGCAAAGGACAAACGCAACCATGCGCGTAATTTTAATGACGGGAAAAGGAGGCGTCGGCAAAACCTCTGTCGCAGCAGCTACAGGACTCCGCTGTGCCGAGCTGGGCTATCGTACCCTAGTGCTCAGTACCGATCCGGCCCACTCCCTCGCCGATAGCTTTGATATTGAGCTTGGCCACGACCCCATCGAAGTGAAGCCGAACCTCTGGGGGGCAGAACTTGATGCCCTGCGGGAACTGGAAGGGAACTGGGGTGCCGTCAAACGCTACATCACCGAAGTTCTTCAAGCACGGGGACTCGATGGGGTACAGGCGGAAGAATTGGCGATCCTGCCCGGCATGGATGAAATTTTTGGCCTGGTGCGGATGAAACGCCACTACGATGAAGGCACCTATGATGTCTTGATTATCGACTCGGCCCCTACGGGCACAGCTTTGCGTTTATTGAGTCTGCCGGAAGTGGGCGGCTGGTATATGCGTCGCTTCTATAAGCCCCTCCAGGGTATGTCCGTTGCGCTACGTCCCCTCGTCGAACCCATTTGGAAACCCCTTACCGGTTTCTCCCTACCCAATAAAGAGGTAATGGATGCCCCCTATGAGTTCTACGAACAAATTGAAGCCCTTGAAAAAGTCTTGACGGATAACACAGTCACCTCCGTGCGCCTTGTGACTAATCCTGAGCGGATGGTGATCAAAGAATCCCTGCGGGCCCATGCTTACCTAAGCTTGTACAACGTTTCCACGGATATGGTGGTGGCCAACCGGATTATCCCCGACAGCGTGAATGATCCCTTTTTCGCCAACTGGAAGGAAAATCAACAGGGCTATAAACAGGAAATTTACGATAACTTCCATCCCCTCCCCGTGAAGGAAGTCCCCCTCTACCAGGAGGAATTATGTGGTTTAGCGGCCCTCGAACGGCTCAAAGAAACCCTCTACGGTGACGAAGATCCGACCCAGGTCTATTACAAAGAAGATACGGTGCGGATGGTGCAAGGGGACGGTGGCTACAGCCTAGAGCTTTATCTCCCCGGCATTCCTAAGGAACAAATCCAGCTGAATAAAACGGGCGATGAGCTGAATATCCGCATCGGAAACCACCGTCGGAACCTCGTTTTACCCCAGGCCCTTGCGGCGTTAAAACCCTCTGGGGCGAAGATGGAGGAAGATTTCCTGAAGATTAAGTTTGCGGCCTAGATCGCCCAGAATCATTTCAATAAAAACCACCGAACTCTCTGTTCTGTCTCTGGAATGGGGAGTTTTTTTATTGAGCCGAAAAATGTTTAGACTGGCCGACGATGGAGCGCACCCGGTAAATGGGCCGTCCCTGGGATTCGTGGTAGGTGCGCATGAGTAGTTCCCCCAACAGCCCAAACCCGAAAAGTTGCACACCCGCCAGCAGAAGGATCGCCACTAAGAGGAGCAAAGGGCGATCGCCAATGGCCTGACCCAGAAATAATTTCAAAAAAGATAAATATCCCCCTAGGCCTAAACCGATGAGGATAAAGACTAGGCCCACATACCCAAAGGCGTGCATCGGGCGAGTAAGGAATTTTTTCATAAACCACACCGTGAGCAAGTCGAGTAGTACCCGAAACGTCCGGTCTAGGCCATATTTACTACTGCCAAACTGCCGGGCATGGTGCCGCACCGGGATTTCAGCAATGGTCGCCCCCTCAATAAAAGCCAAGGCTGGGATGAAGCGGTGCAGCTCCCCATAAAGATTCAAATCCGCCACAATTTCCGTGCGGTAGGCCTTGAGGGAACAGCCATAATCATGGAGATTGACCCCCGTCACCCGACCAATAAGGGCGTTAGCAATTTTTGAAGGTAAAAGCCTTGTCCATTGGTTGTCCTGCCGTTCTTTACGCCAACCGCTTACCAAGTCATAGCCTTCATTCATTTTTTGCAGAAGGTTGGGAATATCCGCCGGATCATTTTGTAAATCTGCATCGAGGGAAATAATGATTTCTCCTTGGGCATGTTGGAAGCCTGCCGCCATTGCTGGGGTTTGGCCGTAGTTACGCCGCAGAATAATCGCCCGCAGATCCTCCCGTTCCGTCGCTAATTGTTTTAAGAGTGCCGTCGAACCATCCTTCGAGCCATCATCCACACAGATAATTTCGTAGGCATAATCATTCCCTTGCATCACCGAGGCGATCGCCTGAATCAGGTGCGGCAGACTTTCCACTTCGTTGTAGATGGGCACCACGATCGACAGAGTCTGGGTTGCGGTGGAAGATTCCAAAGGAGAAGTGGCACTAGACATTAAATTTCAACAGAAATAATCAAAGTTGACAGGCTAAGGATGGTGGGGCGTAGCTTTCCATCACGCGACCAAAACCGCAGAGGGTCTGGTGGTAGGCACGACTAATCATGTCCCACGGCTCCCAAAGGCGATCGATGCCAATACCATTACGGCCCATCTCGATGCCGGAGCTATGGATATAATAGCCCTCCCCGAGGTACAGAGCGACGTGATCAATCCGTTGTTCCTTCGCAAAAAAAATCAAATCTCCTAACTCCAGTTCTTCCTGGGTGATCGGTTCCACAAAATCCCCCTGTTGGTAGGAATTGCGCGGCAACCAAATTCCCTGGGAAGCATAGGCTGCTTGCACAAAGCCAGAACAGTCATAATTCGGCGCGGTGGTGCCTCCCCAAAGGTAGGTGTTGGGCACCCGTTTCGCGGCATGGGCAAAGATTAAAATGCTTTCGATGCGCGCTTCAATCTCTGAACGGCTCACCGGGATAAACTCGTAGGGTTCTTCTGCCACTTCGAGGTACTGGAGATCTTCTTTCTTTAACCAGGCTCCATAGCCATCCTCCACGGTCATCATCCGAATGGCCTGGTCTGTCTCCTTATTCAGCATTTGTAAGCGGCGACCAGCGGCGGCCTGGGTCCCTAGGGATTGGCACTCGGGATCATCGTAGAGATCGAGGGTTTGGCGGCAAAAGTATTCACCACTGGGGGAAGGAGACAGTTGCATAGGACGTGCAAAGGGGGATGGTGGGTAGAGTTTTTAAGCAAGGAAAATAATCGGGGAACTCATAGTACAGCCGTTGTTGCCGCTCATTCTACCTTGACTTCTGTGGTGTTGAGGGACAACTGGAGGCGATCGCCATAGGGGAGATCTGGGATAAATGGGGCTAGGACTTCGAGGGTGCTAGGGTCTTGGAAATGTCCTAATTTGGTTTCGGGGTGCGGGTAATAAATTAGGCCATCGTAGCGGCGCTGACGGTGCTCAATGTAACAGGGACTAAAGGAAAAGGTTTCTGGGGCAAAGTCCGGGTGCCACTGCAAATTGTGGAAGGTGTAACGGGGTTTTAGCAGGGCAAAGATTCTAGGGGCAATGGAGATATTTAACGTACCCGGGAAATAGGCCGATAGATCTAAACCTAACCGACGGAAATGGGGTGTTTGTAGGATAATGGTGCCCGCTTCATAGGGGCTATTTTTGGCCTGACCAGAAGCCACTTGATGCCCCCGTTGGAGAATACCCGAAACCGTCTGCCACACCATGGTTTAATCCCGTTGGTGGGAAAATTGGTAGGCCCCCACAAAGGCTAAGGCGATCGCCACCCCTGCCAAAATGGGAATCGCGTGCCAGGGAAATTCCGAAAGGGGGAGATATGCTGCCGCCCGTAATCCTGTGGTGGTGTAAGTGAGGGGAATACAGTACACCACAGCACGGAATAGTCTCGGTAAAGTTTCGGGATCGAAGAAGGTTGCCCCCAGGAAGGACATGGGCACGATCAGAAAATTATTAAAAATCCCCACACTCTCCAGGGATTTGACGCGTAAGCCCACGATTACCCCCAACCCTGCGAATACGGCGCAATTGAGTACCAACAGCAGAATAAACAATGGGTTAATAAAGCTAAAAATTTTCCCAGTAAACAGGACTGCCACGATCAGCACCGAACCCGCCGTCAACAGGCCCCGCAGGATTCCCGCCATCATTTTCCCCAGGTGTAATGCCAAGGGATGAACAGGCAACAGCAGCAACTCTTCAAAGGTTTTACTGTAGAGGCGATCGCCGCAGATGGAGAACGTCGTCCCCCCGAAGCTAATGGTCATCGAAGAAAGGGCAACCATCCCCGGCAAGATAAATTCGAGGTAGGTATCTCCGGCGGGTGGCGTAATGGCTTGATCGAGGGCACTGCCCAGACCCAAACCGAAGGCCAAAATATAGATCAGAGGCGAAACTAAACCCGTTGCCGCCACCTGTTTCAGGCGTACCCGTAGTTTGAGCCAGTCTCCCCAAAAAACGCCGAGGGTATCCGCCCAAATATTCGCTAGTTCAGAACGCTGGCGGGGCGGAGGAGAATCGAGACGGGTTTGATCGGGGGCGGCTTCTAAGTTAATCACGGCACTTGGGGGGACATCTTTACAGTGCTTAACATTATAGAATTTTACGGTAGTTTTCCAGTCTTCCCTGGCTAAAGTCTGTGGCGATCGCCTCCTTTTTATTACGCCACTTCTCCGGTGTATAAATCCGCTTGGAAGTCTGCAAAGACTGTGCCGATATCCCGTCCTAAAA
>JAYKIK010000042.1:0-4346 GCA_035284725.1 Synechococcus sp. | reverse complement strand
CACTAGGGTACGATAGCCCAGCTCGGCACAGCGGAGTCCTGTAGCTGCTGCGACAGAGGTTTTGCCGACGCCTCCTTTTCCCGTCATTAAAATTACGCGCATGGTTGCGTTTGTCCTTTGCTGAGAGTTTTTTACATTTCTTTACTGATTATCTCCCATTGCCTCGGGTTTTCGCTATGGATCGACTTTGCACGGGTGGGGGGATAAAGGGCAATCAAGGAAAAAAGGCGATCGCCTGATTGAATCTTCAATAGTTAAGCTTTTAGTTCGGAAAGGATTTCTTGGACTAATTCTATATATCCATCTCGAATTTTAAAATTATCTTTCTCCCATTCATATTTTGGATAACTATATTCGATGATTTGTCTTAAATAATCTTTCCATTCATGCCCTAATTGACTTGAGACTAGTGACATAAAGTAACCAGCTTGTCTTTCATCTTCTGCTTCGCCTTGTCTAACTAATTCTTTTAATATCTCTGAACGTGTTGCAACCTTAACAGAAAGTAAAAAAGGTAAAATAAATTCTTTTAATCGTCGTGATGAGTGCAGATTTTTTGTTAGATATTTTTTCACGAGTTCTTTGAGTTTTTCTTTGTCATAATTTCCGGGGATATCTGATCTTGCGATTGTAAATTTTTTCTTGTTTGCTTTTTGAATTTCAATTTCTTCAGGAATAATAACCGTTCGAGATAGTATTTCAGTATTTGTGGATGTCTTAGAGTAATTTAGAATAATTGCATTTATACTCATATTAAAATTACTTGATAACCACTCAATCATTCTGCTTGTGGACTCATCTATTCCAAATCCTACAATTAGTAATCTTTGATTGTTGTTGATGACTACTTCTTCTAAGTTAAATTCATCAAATTGTTCACTTAAGCTATCTAATAAATCTTGACCTGCGTAAGATAAACAAATTTCACTCAATTTATTCAAATCCCAGGAACCAACATCGGAAGCATAATCTATTGATTGAGCAATTACTTCTCTTGGTAATTTGTCGCGCTTTAATTCAACTATGACTGTATTTCCATTTTTGTCGATACCTAAAAAATCTAAAAAACCGGATTTAGTCTGAACTTGCTCACCAATTATGAATATATCTTCGCCAATGATTTTTGGACTAGTTTTAATCCATTCTTCTAAATGTTCTTTTTCTTTTCGACCATTGTCTACCAAGGTAGTATCAATTTGCTTGAGTTGCCCATTAATAATTTCCCAGGTCTTTATTTCAATAGCCATAATAAAATTACAATATTATTTTCTTTCTTGAATGTACACCATGATTTTTTTGCAGACTCCATCAAAAAAACAAAATTTAATAGTTCACACTAATAATCAGCCCATAAAAAATCCCCAGCTTTTCCAGAAAGTTGAGGACACATCCGAAAAATATTGCGCATCTAGTTATTTTCTGGGGCCGGCATATTGAAGTGAATGCCTGCTTTTTTCCAGAGGCTAATGGCATACCGGAGCCGATCAACCGGGGCGATCAAGCTCATCCGCACATAACCTTCCCCACCAGCCCCAAAAGCGCTGCCTGGAGTCACAACAACCCCGGTAGTTCGCAATACATAGAGCGCAAAATCTGTGGAGTTCATACTCGGCGGACAGGGCACCCAGAGATACATCGTCGCTTTAGAGGGCTTAATATTCCAGCCAATTTCCCCGAGGGCGTCAATCAATGCATCGCGCCGTTCTCGATAGCGTTCCTGCACCCCTTGGATATAACTGTCGGGTAGTCCCAATGCTGCTTCGGCAGCCTTTTGAATCGCGGAGAAAATGCCATAGTCCAAATTGGTTTTGAGGGTGCGTAGACCTTGGATGATGTCCGCATTGCCGACGACAAAACCAACGCGCCAACCGGCCATATTGTAGGTTTTGGAGAGAGTATGAAACTCCACGCCGATTTCGTTCCCCCCAGGAATTTCTAGCAAGCTGGTGGGCTTGTAACCATCAAAAGAAAGCTCCGCATAGCAAAGGTCATGGACGAGCATCACCTGGTACTTGTGGGCCCATTCCACCACTTCCTCAAAGAAGGATCGGGGCGCCGTGGCGGTGGTGGGGTTACTGGGGTAGTTGAAGTAGAGAATCTTCGCTTTTTTCGCCACTTCCTCAGGGATGGTGCGGAGATCAATCACCCAATCCTGTTCGGGCTTAAGGATAATTTCGTGGATTTTCGCACCGGCGATCAGGGGGCCACGGAAATGAGCAGGATAGGCGGGGCTCGGCACCAGTACCGTATCTCCTGGATTCACATAGGCGAGGGCGAGGTGGGCTAGACCTTCCTTAGAACCGAGCAGAGGTAGGGCTTCACTGTCGGGATTTAATTCCACATCGTAGCGACGTTTGTACCAAGTGGCGATCGCATTCCGAAAGCTGGCTGTCCCTTCAAAGGGCGGATAACCATGAAATTGGGCCGTCTCAAAGGCGGCGATCGCCGCATCAATGGCTTCTTGTGGGGCGAACCCATCTGGATTACCCATTCCCAAATCTATTAAATCAATGCCCTGCTCCCGAGCCCTTGCCTTGAGCTCATCTAACCGGGCGAACACATAGGGCGGTAAAGAACTGAGACGATCTGCTCTCGTAATCCAATCTACACTCATCGATGCCGGAAAAAATAGGTAAAGATATAGCCTATCATCATCCCATCCATAGACCCCAGGATGTATTTTTCCTTAAAGAATTTCCGCCGAATTCGCTTACCATGGGTCTGCTCACCTTTTAATCTGCGATCGCTTTGAAATCCCGTTCCCGCTCCAGTTATTTCCAATTATTTCCCTATCTCAAAACAGAACGAGTAACCATCGGCCAAGCGCTGATCTGCACCATTGGTTTCACCATTTTTTGGCCGATTCTAGCAATCCTTGCGGGTAATATCGCTAACGACATCGGTGCGGGGAATATCCAAGGGATCATTAACTTGGCAGGGCAAGCCGCTGTGATTTTTCTCATCCGGGGGGCAGTGCAATACGGCCAAGATACCCTCATGGCCAAGGCCGCCCTAAAAATTGCCCTCCAACTCCGAACCCAGGTCTATCGCCACCTCCATCGTCTCAGTTTGAACTACTTTGAGGGGGCCAAAACCGGCGATCTCGCCTATCGCCTGACGGAAGATATAGACCGGGTAGGGGAAGTGATCAATAAAATCTTCCATCAGTTTGTGCCCAGTATCCTTCAGTTGATTGTGGTTCTGGGCTATATGTTTTACGTCAATTGGCAACTCACCCTAGCGGCCTTGATTATTGGGCCATTGATGGCTATTTTGATTGGTTCCTTTGGGGAAAAACTGTTGGATTTCTCTCGCCATAGCCAAAACCGCACTTCTAATCTAGCTTCCCTCCTCACAGAAGTTTTTAACGGAATTCGCCTAGTTCAAGCCTTTGCCGCCGAAGACTACGAGTTACAGCGGTTTAGCGCAGAAGCTGAACAAAACCGTCGCGCGAAGTTCCGTACCGCCCAAATTAAGGCCCTGCAATTTGTGGTGGTGGGCTTCCTGGAAGCGATGGCGGTGATTTTCCTGTTTTTCCTCGGAGGTTGGCAAATTGCTCAGGGAAATTTAACGGCGGCAGAATTTGTGAGTTACGTGGCGGCGGTGGCATTACTCATTGACCCGATTCAAATTACGACGAGCAACTTCAATGAATTTAAGGAAGGGGAAGCCTCCGTTGACCGGGTATTTGAACTAATGGCTGTTCAACCGACAGTTTTAGAAGCAGCCGATGCCCAGGTGTTACCGGCAGTGACGGGGAAAGTGGAATATCAAGCTGTTTCCTTTGCCTACGAAACGGATAAACCTGTGCTGAAAAATATCAATCTCACGGTACAGCCCGGGGAAATGATCGCCCTGGTGGGATCGTCGGGGGCCGGAAAAACAACCCTGGTAAATCTATTGCCTCGTTTTTATAATCCGGTGGCCGGAAAGATTCTCATCGATGGGATTGACACCAGTACTGTCACCCTCAAAAGTTTGCGCCAACAGATTGGTATTGTGCCCCAGGAAACAGTCCTTTTTTCCGGGACGATCGCCCAAAATATCGCCTTTGGTCAAACGGAATTTAGCTTAGAACAGGTAGAAGCAGCGGCGAAAATTGCCAATGCCCACCAATTCATTTCCGAATTTTCCCAGGGCTATCACACCTATGTGGGGGAACGGGGGGTCAACCTCTCGGGAGGACAACGGCAACGGGTGGCGATCGCCCGCGCGGTTTTACTGAATCCCCGCATTTTAATTTTGGATGAGGCCACCTCTGCCCTAGATGCCGAGTCGGAAGCTCTGGTACAGGAAGCCCTTGAACGGATTATGCAAGACCGCACCGTATTTGTGATCGCCCACCG
>JAYKIK010000041.1:0-6268 GCA_035284725.1 Synechococcus sp. | reverse complement strand
TTGGTTTTTTCGGCGCTCACCCGTTGCACCAGGGCTTGGATCGTTAGTTGTTCCGGGCCAATGCCATCCATCGGCGAAATTACGCCCCCTAGCACATGGTATTTCCCCCGATATTCCCGGGTTTTTTCCAGGGCGATCACATCCTTTGAGTCCGCCACCACGCAGATCACCTCCTGCTCCCGCTGGGGATTGCGGCAGATATCACAGATAGACGTGGCCGACAGATGGAAACATTTTTGGCAAACCCCCACTTGTTTTTTCGCATTCAACAGCGCCTGGGCAAAGGCTTCCACATCCTTCTCCGGACGTTTAATGATGTGTAGGGCAAGGCGTTGGGCGGTTTTCGGGCCGATACCAGGTAAGCGTTGAAACTGTTCGATCAGGCGAGCGAGGGGGGGCGTATAAATGGCGGGTTCCTCCAGGGACGGTAAAATTCTCCGAACCCTATTCTAAAAGGCGATCGCCTTTGCTTTAGTAGTGGATACCCGATTTCCGGTGGTGGATGGCTGTTATGCCGTTATTTTGCAACACTTTTCCCTTATCGGTGGTGGCGTAGATTACCCAGTGATCACCACATTCTAGGCGATTAGCAACGGTACATTCCAGGTAGGCCAAAGCTTCGGTGAGGATTTGACAGCCATTGTCGGCCGTTTCTGTCGCAACCCCCGCAAAGCGGTCTTCTCCGGGACTAAAGGGTTTAAGGAAATGTTTCATCAGCCCTAGGTGATTCCCTTCCTGGAGGACATTGATCACGAAGTTGGTGCCTTTATGGAGGAGGGATTCGATCGCCCGCTCCTTCGCTACTGCTACGGTAAAACCAGGGGGACTAAAGGTCGCTTGGGAAACCCAGGAAGCCAGCATCGCCCCAGAGAGATTGTCCTGTTGGGTCGTGACGATACAGAGAGAACCGACAATCCGCCCCAGGGCCTTTTCTAGGTTATCTGATTGGGACATGGAAGCCACATTCTGTTTCGGTTGTCGTCGTTTTTCTGCTTTCTTGATTGCTTGGGCAAAGTCTGTCCCCGTTTCTTCGCAGATTTTCAGGGTCACTTCCGTCGGTTTGAATTTAACGCGGATCGGTTCAAAGCCCATCTGGTAGCCCGCATCCCGGAATTTTCCTTCCAGGAGATCAATCGCCTCACCACTCCAACCAAAGGAACCGAAAACCCCTGCCAGTTTATTTTTGTCGGCGGTATTGAGGACGATCCCGAGGGCCGTTTGAATTTGGGTCGGGGCATGGCCGCCGAGGGTCGGGGAACCCATGATAAATCCACTACACCGGGAAATGGCGGCTTTAATATCTTCAGGGTCGGCATGTTCAGCGTTAAAGGTTTCTACCATTACCCCGGCCTTGGAAATCCCGTGGGCGATCGCCTGAGCGACAGTGGCGGTGTTCCCATAGGCGGAGGCATAAATTAGGGCGACGGACAGATCATTTTTCTGTTTTTCGACCCAAGCGCGGTAGTTATTGAACAACTCCTGGCGACTGTAGCGGATCAGGGGGCCGTGGCCAGGGGCATAAATTTTTGCGGGAATTTCTTCGATTTTGCTTAAACCAGCCAGGGTTTGGCGGATGGAACTGGCCATCACACAGTCGAAATAGTAGCGGCGGTCTTCGTCGTAAAATTGCCAACCTTCATCGAAAACCTGATTGCCGCAGACATGGGCCCCAAAAAATTTATCCGTAAAGAGAATGTCTTCCTGGGGGTCGTAGGTGCAGAGGTGGCCGGGGAAACGGGGGGTCGGCGTCGGGATAAATTCCAGCAGATGGCCTTTCCCCAGATCAAGGGTGTCGCCACTTTTGACGATCTGCACCTTGGGCGTTTCATCCTTGAGCAAATCCTTGAGGGCGATCGCCGCTGGGTTAGAACAGACCAACGTGACTTGGGGGGCCAGCTTGAGCAGTTCCTTGAGAGTGAAACAGCGGTTGGGGTTGGTGTGGCCGAGGATGATGTAATCCAGTTGGCTCAGATCCGTGCGGTTTTGGATTTCTGCTAAAAACAGTTCACAGAAAGATTCCCCTGGTGGGTCGAGTAAGGCCGTTTTTTCGGCAGTGATGAGGTAACTGTTGGCCGTTGTGCCCTTTTGCAAACCGTATTCAATCTCGAATTTGAGGCGGTCCCAGGTGCGCGATCGCAGCAGCAAAACATCATCACTCACCAAGTAGGGTTGGATATCTCTGGGGGGTGTTGCAACGGCCATGGGCTTCCGGGGATCAAGGTTTGCTTGTTGATCTCAGTATCGCAAACTTCGGCGGGCGATCGCCATTTGGAGACAATGCGTAAAATTTATCAACTCAATTGGCAAAATCAATTCCTAATCCCTCAAACTACCGCGAGATAGGGAGCAATGGTGCGTTCAATCATCTTTAACAATTCCCTTTGGGAGGCACCGTAGGCTAAATAGGCGGCGATCGCCAATCCCCCGGCCCCAACCCCTTCTTTCACATAACCCCGTTCATAGGCTTGCAACTGCGAATATTGAGAATTCGTAAAACTGAGTTGCGTTGCCAGTAAAGGAACATCACCAATTAAATTCGCTAAACCCACCGTATCCCCCGTCGGATCTTCAGCGACCCAGCGGGTTGTTCCCACCACGATATTTTCTACACCGAAATCTAGTCGATGGTACTCACAAATCTGTTGGATTAGGGCGTAGACCGCTAGCATTTGCGTTCCCCCGGCCAGTAAAACGCCCTGAGTCTTGCTTAAGGCGATCGCCATCCCTGCGATAAAAACTTGCATCGGATCGCCCACCGCTGCCACCACAGCAAAAGGATCGGGATGATTGGGTAAATTTGCTTTTTCTAAACCTTTTTGAACGATTTGCCCCTTTAAATCGTGATTACACTCAATGTGACTGCTATTTACTTTTTGATTGGCTTCATAACCTAAACCTGTGAAGACCCCCAGCGCCGTCGTTGTACCCGCCACCACACATTCCCCCAGCACAAACAGATGATTGGCAGATTGCGTCGCTAGTTTCTCACCCCAGTGCAAACCCTGCTGGAAAAGATGCTGCACCGTGGAAATTTTGAGAGCTTTTCCGGTGGAAACACAGTTGGCCTTTGCGCCACCGACATCGATGCAAGTCAAGGCGTTTGGGTTTGGCTGAACCCATAATCCCGTATCAAATAAGTAGAAAGGAATTTGATAATGCTGCAAAATAGCCCGGGACAGAATCGCTGGCGACGCCCCCACGGTCAACGGTGGCAAGGGATAGAGAGCGTTTTCTTGAAAGCCATGACATAAACATTCTGCATCGGCGATCGCCGTATATTTGCGGGCCTCTGGGGTAGCACCGGCGGCGGAAATATTGGGAATTAAAGCCGTGTCTGTAAACCCTAAACCACAGGCAAAGACCACTGATTTTTGCTGGTGGGTTGTGAGCCAAGCTTGACCTCGTTCCTGTTGCGTATAGGTATGGATCATCTTCCTAACCTCCCTGGGAATGAACCCCTGCATTGTTGTCACCGAACCCGATAAAAAAATTAGGAGAACCAATATTGATCCTCCCAAAATTTTTATTCATTTATGCTGGTTCTGAGCACCAAGATTCAATAACCGAGCCAGAAATTCTTTAGCGGAAACGCTTCTTCCGACGGGCCACAGCCTTACGCTTGCGTTTCTCGATGGGGGTTTCAAAGTGACGACGACGTTTGATATCAGCAAAAATACCAGCTTTAGAAACCTGGCGCTTAAAGCGACGTAATGCAGATTCGATATTTTCGTTTTGTCCGACAACCACTTGGGTCATAGGGTATCCTCCTTTGTAGGTTAATGTACGGGTTTAGGGTAGATGTATCAGGGTAAGTGATGTAAAATCACTCGCTCGAAAAACTGTTGGCAAACTGCCAGATATATGATCTTAGGACTTTTGCAGGGGGAGTGGCAAGGCTGACATCCCAGGGCTGAGGGAAAAATAACCTTTACTTAAGGCGATCGCCAAACCACAGCACCGATGTTCCAGATTAAATTTTGTGTTTGTTTTTCGAGGTTAATCAGCGCAACAAGCTAGTTTTCAGGTTGGCTCCCGTACACCACCTCCAAAGGGGGTATTCAAAAGGGTTGTGAATCTTGGGAAAATTCAAAGGCGTTTTGCTCAGACTGCTAACAATATCAAAAAACCGGCAATTAAGCCACTGAGCATGATACTGCCACACCAATAGGCGAGCTTGGGATTGCCAATCGTCCGGGTAAAGCCCACTTTGACGAGGGTATTCACCGTCACTGCCAACCAAATGCCATACATTGCCACTTTTTCGGAAAGATCCCCCTGCACCGCATTGGCGAGGGACAAACTGACCGCATCCACATCGGCAAAACCAGACAGGGCCGAGAGGAGATAAATCCCCTGTTCGCCAAATTCCGCCTGGGCCCAACGCACCAATAAAGACAAAATTACTAGGAGAGCCGTGTATTGAATGGCAGAGCCGAGTTCAACGGGATTACTCACGGTGATCGGGGTGGGAGTTCTTTCCTGGGCCGGATTTTTCCAGCGGGCGATCGCCACCGCCGCCACCAGGGGAATAAAACCCAACACTAAAAGAGGGGCCGCTAATCGATAGGCGAGGTTTTGGCTCACCACAGCGATCACCAACAGCAGCCGGGGGGCCATAATCCCATTGGCGAGGACAATGCCCGCCGCGAGGGAAATGGTTTCGTTGGGTTGTTGTTTGGCCATGCGGGAAAAGGACACCGTCAGGGCCGTTGAAGAGGCAATCCCGCCAAAAAATCCGGTTAGGAGTAGCCCCACTTGGCTCCCCAGGAGACGAATCGCAAAATAACCAATGTAGGAAATCCCGGCAATCAGCAGCACGAGCCAACCGATCGCCCTTGGGTTGAGCGCTTCCCAGGGGCCCATGGCCTCGTTGGGCAACAGGGGTAAGACCACCACCGCAATCAGCAGTAGTTGGAGGGTGGCAATGAGTTCCTGCCGTTGGAGCCAGTTGAGGGTTTTGGTCAGTTCCGGTTTTGCCCCGAGGATCCAGGCTACCACCACCGCTACGGCGATCGCCTCCTGGGTAAAGCCACTTAAAGCCAGTGCGCCCAGACAAAACGTCGTCAGGAGGGCCAATTCCGTTGTGGTGCCATAATCGCCGGATTTCTGCGCCGTTAAAACGTAGGAGGTGGCTGCTAACCCCGCAAGGCCGAGGAAAATTGCCATCAATACTCCAAATCCCCAATTTTGAGCTAATAAAGCAGAAATTCCTCCCAAAAGGCCACTAATGGCAAAATTTCGCAGACCACTGTCCCCAAAACCCTCGTCGTCGGCCCGGTTACGCCAGCCCCGCTCCAGGCCAATAATGACCCCCAGGGCTAAGGCGATCGCCAACTGCACCACGACATTAAGATCCATAGTCCAATCCTTTCACAGAGCTCTTTTCAAGATATTGGGCGGTGTGACCCAGAAAAATCAGTGAATTTCCGTTAGCATGACCCATAAGCCTTTGCTGTGCAGGAATCATCCATGGCTACTCCCGATCATTACAAAATCCTTGGGGTTTCGCCCCGGGCCACCCAACAGGAAATTAAACAAGCCTACCGTCGTTTGGCCAAGGAATGTCATCCTGATACCTGCGCTAAAAACCAGGGAGATAATGGCGATCGCATTGTGGCCCTGAACCATGCCTATGAGGTTTTAGGGGATGTCCAGCAGCGTAAACAATACGATTTAAGTCGTGATACGGCCAACTATCGGGGGATTCGTTCGGCCCAGGGGGTCACCGTTCAGCCCCACCAAAGCATCGAAACGGACTTGGATTTGTGGCTCCAGCAGATCTATCGGCCCCTGCACCGAGTGATTACGGGCATTATTCATCCCCTAGAGGAAAAAATCGATGACCTCGCCGCTGACCCCTTTGATGATGAACTGATGGCGGCCTTCCAGGAATATTTAGAAGACTGTCAAACAGCCCTCGACCAGGCCCAAAAACTTTTCCGATCTTTACCCAATCCCGCCAATGTCGCCCGCGCCGCCCGGGATTTGTATTACTGTTTGAATCATCTGGGGGACGGCCTGGAGCAATTTGAATGGTTCACCCTCAACTACAGCGAGGATTATCTCCACACGGGCCAGGAAATGTTTCGTCGTGCTGATCAATTTTCTTGGCAAGCCCAGGAGGCGATCGCCCAACTGCGTTAATTAAAGTACAGATGCCCTAACAATTTATGATTGAAGCAAACTGGCAGATCCTCCCAGTATCGGATGTTCCCGAAGCCTTTATTAACCGGGTCAAGATCCTCACGAATGGTAAAGGCGATCGCCA
>JAYKIK010000040.1:0-11090 GCA_035284725.1 Synechococcus sp. | reverse complement strand
GTGTTTTTTAATAATCACTATCAGCCACGCAGATTCCCTTACACTTAATGCCATTAGTTGCCGTCCGTTTGCAGTGGGGACAAAGGATCTTCCCAGGGGAACTATCTGTTTTTTGTTGAGTTGTGCTTTGGGAGTTCTGCTTTTCTGCCATGGATTACCGCTAAGAACTACAAAAGTGAACGCTTAATCTCCTGGGATCGAACCGGGCGGCAAGATTTTCTAAAATCTTTTCTTTACCGTAACAAATTTTAAATCCTAGCTACGAGTTATCCCAGGCTACTCTTCTCAAGCCTAGGGTGATAACTAGGGCATCTCATGATTAAAAAGAACTTACAAGCCCATAACGAGATTTGAACTCGTGACCTCTCCCTTACCAAGGGAGTGCTCTACCCCTGAGCCATATGGGCAATTGTGGTGGGCCGAGCTGGATTCGAACCAGCGTAGACATAGTCAGCGGATTTACAGTCCGCCCCCATTAACCACTCGGGCATCGACCCTTGTTTGTGTTTCCACAGTTATCAATCCTAGCATAAAAATCAGATATTGCAAGACCAATCTTGGTTTCTGTTTTGGGAGTGCTGCGATTGCTGGGGGAGAGTCTCAGAGCAAGGAGAATAAATTGCATCTTCAATTTTCTGTAGCGGCCGCCTTTTCTTCGGGATTGTTGGCCTTACTGAGGGTGGCCATGGCAGCTTGGGTGAGGACTTTGAGGGAATCAAGGTCTGGGGTCATTTGTGGAGCTGCGGTACTGAGCCAAAGGAGATATTCGATATTGCCAGCAGGGCCTGTGATCGGGGAGTAGGTGAGGCCTTGGGCTTGCCAACCGAGGTTTTGGGCCGACTCTAAGACGGCGAGGATCGCCTGGGCTTGGGCTTGGGGATCGCGAACAACGCCATTTTTGCCGACCTGGGCTCGCCCTACTTCAAATTGGGGTTTGACCAGTAGAATTGTTTCTTTGGGTTCCTCCAGGAGGCTCCAGAGGGTGGGTAAGACTTTGGTGAGAGAAATGAAAGATAAATCCATAACCCCAAGGGTGGGTCGTTGGGCGTCTGGGGAATAGAGATCTTCTGGGGTCAGGTGACGGAAATTGGTGCGCTCCCGGAGAATTAGACGTGGGTCTTGGCGAATACTCCAGGCAACTTGCCCATAGCCGACGTCGATGCCATAAACCTGGCTAGCGCCGGCCTGGAATAGGCAATCGGTAAAGCCCCCGGTGGAAATGCCCCCATCGAGACAAATGCGGTTTTGGACGGGAATCTGAAAATAGGCGATCGCCTTAGCGAGTTTCTCTCCCCCCCGGGAAACGAAGGGCGGTTTTGTTTGAACTTCAATTTCTACATCACTGGGGACAAGGGTGCCAGGTTTGTCGATGACCTGTTGTTTAACCTTCACTTCCCCGGCACGGATGAGACGTTGGGCCAGTTGTCGCGATTCACAGAGATTACGTTCGACAAGGAGGGTATCTAATCGCTGTTTTGCCACAATTCTAGACTTCCTAAGGGGGGATTTAGTTTTAGTGTACCGTGGGGCTGTCCAAGGCTAACAAAAGGAGTAGCGCGTAAAAGTTTACAATTGAATTATCACTGAATAAGCGATTATTCCCTAGCCCATCTATTGATTGCGGATCCTATGACTTCTTATTCCACTTTTTCTGCCAGAGCTGAAATGAGTGAGCTCCGTCGCTTGAAGACCCTCCTCCCCCCTGAGTTACAAAGTTGGGTGATGGTGGAAGGGACCACAGAAGTAAATCCGCCCCTTATTCGCTGTGAAGAACTGGGGAAAGATGAGGTTGAAATTCAAATTGATCTGGCGAAATGGGAAAACCTCGCCATCGATCAGCGTAACCTCCTATTCTGGCATGAGGTCGCAAAAATTCAGAACGACACAATTCCCCGGGAAGGTTGGGAAATGGCGGCCCTGGCCATCGGTCTCGGGGGGGCTGTAGGTGAACTCTGGGTTCAGGATGGTCTACTACTCGTTTTGGCGATCGCCCTTTGCGGTTTTTCAGGTTATCGACTGTGGCAAAAAAACAGTGGTGAAAAACGGATGACTGTGGCCATTGAAGCCGATGAACAGGCCATTCGCCTCGCCACCCGTTTCGGTTACACGCTTCCCAATGCTTACAAAAGTTTAGGCAGTGCCCTAAAAACCTTGATTGAACAAACCCCCAACCGCCGTAAACGTAAGGATTACGAAACTCGCCTCCAATTCCTGCGCAAAAGTGCAGCGAAGGCAAAAGCGCAGATGGACGATCAACAGGTACGCCGCCCGAAAGTTAGCTAGATTGTTGGGAAGTGGGCATTGCCAGACCTGATTTTGGTTCAATACGCCATTTCTATGGATCAATCACTGGGATTTAGACGGTGGCCAAGTGTTTTTTTGCTTCGGCGATCGCCTGTTGGAGGGTTTCGACTAACTCCTGGTCGAGGTAGGGTTTCGTGAGGTATCCATTGGCCCCGAGCTGTTGCGCTAACTGCCGATAGCGTTTGCTGCCCCGGGAGGTCAACATCAACACCGGTAGATCTGTCTTGGGATGTTTCTTACGGCAGCGACCGAGAAACTCAAAGCCGTTCATGTTGGGCATTTCTACGTCACAGATAATCCCTTCCACTTCTGGGTGTAATTCCAGTTGATTTAAGCCATCGGCACCGTCCTGGGCCTGGATTACCCGGTAGCCTGCTTTCTGGAGGGTCGTCGAGAGGGTCTGTCGGGTGGTGAGGGAGTCGTCAATGGCCAAGACTGTTGGGAGTGCCAATTTTGGTTGCAGACTCTGGAGCTGAGTATCGATAAAGGCAACCTTGTGGGCATCTTTCTGGAAGACCCGTTCTGTCAAGGCCGCTCCATCGAGCACAGGCACTAAACGGCCATCACCCAACACCGTGCAGCCGGAAATATAATTGGGAGGGGCGATCGCCGTGCCGAAGGGTTTAATCACTAGATCCTGTTCCAAGAGGATTTGGTCGACCCGTAAACCAATGACATCATTCCCCTGGGTAATAACCAACACCATTTGCTGGCCTGCTTGGTTCCAGATATTGCTCACGTTATTTTGGGCGAGGGAACCCATCTGTTGGCGGCTAGCAATGATTGACGAAGGATAGTTAAAACCATTGAGTAAGGTTTGTACCAGGGGGACAGTTTGTCCCTGCCACCGGAAATGTTCCTGGTGATCCTGGGTAACAAAATCTTTTTTACTCCCAGCGGCGATCGCCGACAAACTATTTACCGGGATCGCAAAGAAACTTTCTTGACAACGGAAAATTAACAACTTCGTGATCGTCATACTCCAAGGGAGGCGGAGCGTAAAAGTCGTCCCCTTACCCAGTTCGGAAACCAGGGAGATATTTCCCTTGAGGGCGCGAATTTGCAAACGCACGGCATCCAAGCCCACCCCACGCCCGGACAGATGACTCACCTTTTCTGCCGTTGAAAACCCAGGCACAAACAACAGTTCATAGATTTGGGCATCAGACAAGTCCGCTGCTTCCGTAGGCGTAATCAGGCCCTTGAGAATGGCTTTTTCCCGGATTTTATCGAGCTTAATCCCCCGGCCATCATCCCTAATTTCTACGAAGGTTGAATTACCTCGGTTATAAGCTTTGATCGTGATCGTCCCTTCTTCAGGTTTATTCAGGGCCCGCCGTTCCTCTAGGGAATCAATACCGTGGTCAAAGGCATTGCGGACCAAATGCACGAGGGGATCATAGAGTTTCGAGAGAACAGCGCGATCAACGAGGGTATTTGTTCCTTCTAGGTTGAGCTTAACGGGTTTATTTCCCTTGATTGAAAGGTCACGCACCGTCCGGGGGAAACGGTTGAGCAAATCGCCGATGGGTAGCATCCGCGCCTGGAGTAGATTATTTTCCAGTTGTTTTATCGTTTGTTGACGTTGTTTAATCGCTTGCTGATCCTGGAGGGCGATGAGGGTTGTGTCTTCGATGGTCTCGCTCAGTTGAGCCATCTCTTCAACCATGGTTGAAGCGAAAACCACGAACTGTGCTAACTGGGATCTCGCCTGGGGATTTTTAACCACTAATTCCTTGGCGTACTGCTGAAATTGACCCGTAATTTTATTGAAGCGGTTATACCAGCGCTTGAGGGAATCGAGGGCATTACTGCTCTGCTTATTGCGAAGGAGGGCACTGTTGTCCTGGGTGACCAATTCCCCAACCAAGTTATTGAGGTGGTTTAGACGGCTCATCTCCAAGCGTACACTGAGGCTACTGGTGTCGATGGTGGCCGGACTTGGTGTGGGCGTGAGGGCTTTTTCGGTGGTGGTGCTTGGACTGGGTTTGGCGCCGTTGACCGGAGCGACTGGGGCAGTCCCTGGCCGATTGATCGCTTTGGGCTCGGGTTCGGGTTCAGGTTCAGGTTGAGGTGAAGAAGCAACGGGGGTCGGTGGTGCAACAACCGGGGGAGGGGTTAAAGCTTCTGGGACAGTGGGTTCTTCCTCTTCTTCCATCATGACGAAGCTCGCAAGATCCACTTCTGCGGCGCTGGTGCTATCTTCTTCGTCAATGATCAACCCGGCGAGGTCAGCTTCGCTAAGGATTGGGGTTTCTTCGGCTTCGGTATTAACGTTTTGGGTTAAAAATTCGAGGGCGGCTAGTTCATCGCTATCAAGGGAGAGGCCATTACCAACGGGGGCACCCTCATCATCAGCATCAAACGTGGCTAGGGAAAGTAGGTCTGAATCTTCTAGATTAGGACTCTCTAAGTTGGAGACGGACGTAGCCGTGGGAGCAGTAATGGTTTGGGCCTGGGCTTGGGTCAGTTGCAAGAGGGCTTCACTGGGTTCACCCCCCTGGGTGCGATCGCCTTCGAGGACTGCGGCTTGGCCTGCTTTAAAATCGGCAAGGGCCAACTGGGCAATCTGGAGATATTGTTCTTCGTTGGCGCTGAGGGCATCGTTGGCGGCCTGGGCGATCGCCGCAAATCCTTCTAGGTTCAGCATATCCCCGAGGGTAGCCAGGACTTCAATTTGTGAGGCTAATTCACCCTTCGGATTTTTAGTGGGTGGCTTTTTAACGTAGTTTTCAAGGCGACCGAGGGCCTGGGGGACTTCTTCTTTAAAGATAAATTCCGTGATGTCCCCATCCATCTGCATTTCGGGTAACTCCGCCGCTTCGTCAAGGGCGTGGCCTAACTTTTGTTCGAGCTGCTGGAAGATGGGTTTGGCGCGATCAACAGCCTGGTCTGGGTCATATTCTCCCTGGTGAATTTGCTGGTTGATCGGTTCTTGGAGCGCATCATAGGCCTGGAGCAGCAAGTTTTCGAGCTCCACATCGAAGACAGTGTCTTCTTTGTAAAGGGCCCGGATGCCATTTTCGAGGTCATGGGCAATGGACTGAATCGCCATTAATCCCACGCAGGCCGCTCCCCCTTTGATAGAATGGGCTGCCCGCATCAAACCATGGATTTTCTGGGTCTCATGGTCCTGGGAGAGGGTCATCAAACCGGACTCGAGGTGCTGCAGAAGTTCCTGTGATTCCTGTACAAAGAATTCATAGGCTTGATCGTTGGTGTCAACAGTTTCCCTAGCCATTACTTGATGTGGTCCCCTAATCAACCGATGTGTGAAAGATAGTTTTACTGTTTTGTGTCCCGAAGGCCGCTGGGGAAAAGGCGATCGCCCTTCCCCCAACCGATAGAGTAAGGCTTACTTCACCTTAAACTGGGACACACTCTGTTGCAGTTCCCCAGCCACCCCAAGGAGCTTCGTGAAGGATTCGGCCACTTTGACCGACTGGGCTGAGGTTTGGTTTGAGACATTCGCTACATCCTGCATGGTCTGGTTTAGCTCATTGGAGATGGCCACCTGACTAGACGCAGAATCCGCAATTTTTTCAACGGTGTTGTTGATGCTCATACTGACCTTGGCCAAATCAGTGAGTGCCTGGCGAGTGCCTTTCACCAATTTCGTCCCGATCAATACCCGTTTCCGGCCAATGTCCATCGCCTTGATTACCTCGTTCGTTTCCGATTGAATTTCTTCGATAATCTCCTCGATTTCCTTGGTCGCATTCGCCGATTGTTCTGCCAAGGTTCGGACTTCGTTCGCCACCGCAAACCCCTGTTCCTCTTCCCCGGCCCGGGTCGCTTCTACCGATGCGTTCAAGGCGAGGAGGTTGGTTTGGTTTGCCAGTTCCCGAATCAGATTCAATACCCGGGAAATCTTCTGGGAAGAATCAGCGAGGTTTTTCACCTTACGGGCCGTTGCCTCTACGGTTTGTTGAATGGCAACAATCCCCTGTACTGTGCGGTTCATAGCCATGTCACCGGATTGGAGGGTTTTATTAGCCAATTGAACCTTAGTTTGGGCTTCCTGGGCGTTGGCGGCTACTTCCTGAATCGAAGCGGTCATATTTGCCAATTTGCCAAGGGCGGTGTTGACGCTTTCTGCCTGACGAAGGGCCTCGGCGGAGAGGTTTTGAATCAGGGATTCACTTTCTTTAGCAGTGTCAGACACAATCACCGAGGAATCCTGTACCCGCTGTACCAGTAACTGGAGGTTTTCCAGGGTGGCGTTAAAGAAGTCAGCAACGGTGCCCATTTCCCCCTCGGTTACCCCGGCACGAACCGTTAAATCCCCTTCAAAGGAATCTTCAATTTCTTCGAGGAAGTTCTCGATCTGACCCTGGAGTTGCTCCCGCTGTTGTCGCTGCTCCTCAGAGACGGCTTCCGCCTGGCGACGGGAGGATTCTACTTCTTGTAGGAGGAGGGCTTGGTCTAGGGCATAACCTAACTGGATGGCTACCTGACGGAAGGATTCTACCAGGGGGGCTTCCCATTCCCGGGTGGACGAACATTGGTGAGCCCCCAGGAGACCATAGAGTTTTTGGTTCACCAAAATCGGGACTACCACGTTGGCCTTCACCTGCCATTTACCGAGTTGTTCCTCGTGGCAAGCGGTCAGACCAGCCTGGGAAACGTCTGGGGTCACCTGTACCCGACCTTGGCGATAGGGTTCGACGTAGTCTTCGGGAAAACAGGGGGTGTCGCCGGAGGTCATCATGTCTTCGCTGAGTTTGCGCCAACCGGTTTTAACGGCCTCGTACTTAATCCGGCCATCCCAGTTGTCATCGAAGCGGTAGACCACAACGCGATCGCACTTCATCAGTTTGAGAGCTTCTTCTACCCCTGTCCGGAAAATCCGTTCCAAATCTAGGGATTCACGGATCCGAAAACTGATCAAGTTCACCTGACGGGTTCGGGCGAGTGCCTGTTCCTGTTCCCGACGGAGGAGGGCTTGGTCAATGGCGTAACCCACTTGCTCGGAGAGTTGGCGAATGGTATCAATCTCCGTCTCTGTCCAAGCACGGGTGCTAGAGCACTGGTGCACAATGAGGAGCCCATAAAGCCGTTGGTTTGCATTAATACCGGCTGCCATGTAACCTTTCACGCCATAGGGTGAAAATTCATTCACGTGGCAATCAGCAAAATCAGAATTGAAAATGTCAGTAACCGCGAGAATCTTCCCTTTCATGTACCCCTTAGACAATTTTTCCGTCACGTGGGGCTCGTTGGTACGGACACCGAGGGTTGCAGGATAGCCTTGCCCCAGTGATTCTGCGGTGATCAGACCTTTCCAGGAAGAGTCAAATTCATAAATGATTGCTCGGTCAGTACCCAAAAGGTTCCGGGCCTCTTCCACAGCCACATTGAGGATGGCTTCCACTTCTGAAGCTTCCTGGAGGCGGATGCGGGTGTCATTCAGGCGCTTGGCCCGTTCCTGTTCTTCTTTCAAGAAAGCCTGCTCAAGGACATAGCCTATCTGTTGGGCAATTTGCTTGAGGGTGTTAGTCTCTGTGTCGTTCCACTGACGAGGCGCAGAACATTGGTGGACGATTAGCAGGCCATAGAGTTTTTGGTTGGCCACAATCCCAACGGCCATATAGCCTTTGACGGCGTGGGATTCGAATTCCTTGATGTGGCAATCAACGAAGTCTTCGTCGTAGATATTGGCGTAGGCAGTAATTTTACCGCGGATATAGCTTTTGGCAAATTTTTCGGTGACCCGGGGTTCGTTGGTCTTGAGGCCCAGGATAGATTCAAAGCCAGGCACCACGGATTCGGCGTTGATCAGCCCGCGCCAGTTTTGATCGAAGCGGTAAACGATGGCCCGGTCTGCCCCAAGGATTTCCCTGGTTTCTTCAACGGCGGCGGCGAGGATCTCCTTCACTTCGAGGGATTCCTGGAGACGGGCACTGATATCGCTGAGGCGCTGGGCTCGCTCGGCGGTCATTTGGCGCTGTTCAATGAGGCTGATCCGCTCCAGGGCAAAGTTGACCTGGTTACTGATTTGTCGCATCAAGTTGCTGTCTACGTCCTGCCATTGCCGTGAACTTTGACAACTGTGAATCACCATCAAACCAAAGAGATTCCGTTCAATGGTGATAGGGGCAATCATCAGGGAGCGGACTTGAGCGCCTTCGAGGGCTTCGAGCTGGGTATTGCTAAAGCCCGCGCTACTGAGACGGTTAATCACTGTGAGTTTACCCCGTTGGGCCTGTTTGACATAGCGTTCATCGAGGCCACAGTCCTGGAGGCTCTTGCCCAGCAGGCTCTTCCAGCGGGGGTCAGCGGATTCGGCGATCGCCATTACCTTTTGTTGGGACTCATCCACCCGGAAAATCAGCACGCGGTCAGCTTGGAGTGCTTCACGGGCGTCATCAACGACGGTTTCGAGGATTTCTTCTGTATCGTTAAAACTGCCCAAGCGGGAGGATAATTCGTTGAGGATTTGGGCCTGGAGAGCGGCGGTTTCCTGTTGCTGGAGAACAAAGACCTGGTCAAGGGAGGTGCCGACCTGGGTCGCTGCTTGGCGCAAAATTTCGAGATCACTATCAGACCAGCGCCGGGGGAGGGAGCATTGGTGCACCATCAAAAAGCCCATCAACTTTTGGCGGGCCATGATTGGCGCGACTGCACTGGCACGGATCCCCTTGCCCTTGAGGTAATTAAGGGTTGCTTCATCCAAGCTGGCATCATAGATATCTTCAACTGCATTGACCTGACCCCGCAGATAGGCATCCTGGTGACTGGTATCCAACCAAGGTAGGTTCAAACCCATGCCCATGATCGCGGGATATTGGCGTTCCACGGATTCAGCAACGACTTGGCCTCCCTGGGTATCTTCCCCGAGGCGATAGATCACAACGCGATCGCCTCTGAGGGCATTGTGAATTTCCTGGACTGCCGCTGTAAAAATGTCTTCTGCAGTCAACGCTTCCCGAATCCGTGCACTGATTTGGTTTAGCCACTGGGCCTGTTCTGCGGCGGTTCGTTGCTGCTCTAGCAGTTGCGCCTGGTCAAGGGCATAGCCGACTTGGACTGCCAACTGTCGGAAAAATTCCACTTCCGACTCCGACCACTGGCGAGGCATCGAACATTGATGCGCCACCAATAAACCATATAATTCCCCTTCCAATAACAGCGGCGCGGTCAAACTGGCCTGGACTTCTAGCTGTCGTAGTTGATCCAGTTGAGTACCATCAGGGGCAGCGGTGTGTTCGAGATTGTCAATGGTTTCAACTCGGCCCTGTTGGAATAACTTGATGGCATGATCCGAGAGGCCAATCAAAGAATAGGAGGTTCCCAAAGCACTGGGCCAGCGCCGCTCCACAGATTCATACATCACCTTCCCGAGCCAATCTGGATCGTCAAAAACGTAGACGATTACCCGGTCAACATCAAGGGCATTGCGGGCATCGGAAACGGTGGCATTAAGAATATACTCAAAACTCAAGGATTCCCGGATGTGGGAGGTCATTGCATTAAGTAATTCAGCCCGCTCCACTGCCGCCCGTTCTGTGGCAAGAAGGGTCTGTAGTTCCTCCGTCATCATATCGATGTTAGAACGGAGACTACTGAGTTCACTAACTAGGGTACCGGCCTTAGAGGTCAGGGTGGAATGCTTGGCGTTACTCGCTTGCACTGGGACGATGGTGACCGTTTCTTCGATGGGTCGTTCTTTGCGGCTGTGGGCCTGGGGCTCGAGACCATTGTCTTGGGGAGTGTTGGGACGGAAGGGTGCTTGAGTCATGGTAATTTCTGGCAATTCAACTGGATTAAGAGCAAAAACGTGGGAAAGAAGAGGAAAAAATAAAGCACCAAAGAAACTGGGAATTTTCCTTGGTTATCCTGGGGTTAGCCTGGTCGTTTTAACCGCTCCAATAGGGCCTCAAGGTCGATGCTGAGGATAATTTCCCCGGGGGAGGGCTGAAACTGTCCGGTAATAATCGAGGCTACCTCCTTAGGGATTTGGGGAGGGGCTTCTGGAATGATCTTTTGGCGATCGCACCGGATAAGTTGCTGGACTTCAGTAACTAAAACGCCGAAACTCTGTTGCTGGACGGTGACCCGCAATACACTACATTTCGCATTGGCATAGTCCCCCGCCAAGAGGGGTGGTAAGCGGAGGGCATAGGACAAGTCCACGAGCCACAACACTTCCCCCCGCCAGCCACAGACCCCCGCCACCGCCGGCGGCAAATCGGGCATTTGAACAATGTTACCGAGGTCTAAATTGATCGTCTCTGCCAATTGGCCCGTGGGCAGCATGCCCCGCAAACCCTGAGATAGACGGAAACTAATATATTGGGCTGTGGTACTTTCGGTGGTAGAGGGGGCAACGGTCATCACAGACTCTCCAGACAATGGCGTGGCAGCTAAAACGACGAATTAGGTAGCGTCAGCTAGCAACTAACGAACCCAACGCCGCACGGTATTCAATAATTCACTCTGGTCAATGGGCTTAGTAACATAGTCATTTGCACCCTGTTTACTGGCCCATTTCTTGTCCATCTTTTCAGATTTACTAGAGCACATGATGATGGGAATATCCTTTGTTTTTGGATCATTTTTAACCTCACGGCAAAAACCAAACCCACTCTGACCCGGCAATACCACATCAAGGACAATTCCATCAACCATTTTTTGTTCAAGAATTGCTTTTGCGGCTTCGGCAGTGGTCACCTTTAACAGACTGAATCCAGCACCTTCTAGGCAACTCGTGATAATTTGTGCTTCGGTTGGACTATCTTCAACAAGTAGTAATGTTGCCATCATAAACCTCTTAAACAATTCAG
>JAYKIK010000039.1:0-13804 GCA_035284725.1 Synechococcus sp. | reverse complement strand
GTTGCCCAAATTACTACAGGAACCCTTTGTCACCTTGATGCGGAAATGGTCTTAAATGCCGCCCGAAAACTTGCCCTTGATGGTGTTAATTTATTAATTATTGAAAATGTGGGCAATTTAGTTTGTCCCGCTGCCTATGATCTGGGAGAACACAAAAGAATTGTGTTACTTTCTACGACAGAAGGGGAGGATAAACCATTAAAATACCCGACAATGTTTAAGTCTGCTGATGTTGTCATTACTAATAAAATTGATATTGCTGAAGTGGTGGATTTTGACCGTAATTTGGCATTAGAAAATATCCAAAAAATGTGTCCCCAAGCGCAAATTTTTGAGCTATCTGCCCGCACGGGGGAAGGCATGGAAAGCTGGTTAAATTATCTCCAAAACCAGTATCAAATGATTGTTGGGCAATCTGTATTAATTCCTTAAATTTCTTGTGAAACAACGGTTATACCTAGAGATTCAAGGTACGGTGCAGGGGGTTGGTTTTCGTCCCTTTGTTTACCAATTAGCGACAGCACTCAATTTATTTGGTTGGGTGAATAACTCGGCAGCGGGGGTCACTATTGAAGTAGAAGGGGGGAGAACACCACTTCATTTATTTCTCGAAAAACTACAAACAGAGTTGCCACCCAATGCCAAAATCGATGCTTTAAAATATCAATATTTAGAGCCAATTGGGTATAATAATTTTGAAATTCATGCGAGTCAAACTGGAAAAAAAATAGCGATTGTTTTACCCGATTTAGCCACCTGTTCTGAATGCATTGCAGAAATTTTTAATCCTCAAAATCGCCGTTATCAATATCCTTTTACAAACTGCACCCATTGCGGCCCCCGCTACAGCATTATTGAAACCCTGCCCTACGATCGCCCCCTAACGTCAATGGCAGATTTTCCGATGTGTGCCGACTGTCAACGGGAATACGAAGACCCCGGCGATCGCCGTTTCCATGCCCAGCCGAATGCCTGCCCAATGTGTGGCCCTAAACTTGAATTTTTGAGTCATGTCCAAGGGCAAGAAAATACCAATCAAGCACCTTTAGAAACAGCAATTCAATATATTCTTCATGGAAAAATTGTCGCCCTAAAAGGCTTAGGGGGATTTCAGTTATTAGTGGATGCCAGAAATAACAAAGCAGTACAACAATTGCGAGATCGCAAGCAACGTCCCGATAAACCCTTTGCGGTGATGTATCCTAATTTGCTATCCATTGAAAATGATTGTTCTCTATCACAATTAGAAGAAAAATTTTTAATTTCTCCAGCTAGTCCAATTGTTTTATTACAGAAAAAAAAAGAATTTAATCTTGCTGAAAATGTTGCGCCGGATAATCCGAATTTAGGGGTAATGTTGCCCTATACGCCATTACATCATCTGCTTTTAAATGCGCTTAATTTTCCAGTTGTGACAACCAGTGGTAACCTCAGTGATGAACCCATTTGCATTGATGAAACGGAAGCATTAGCAAGGCTTAAAAATATTGCCGATGGATTCTTAATTCATAATCGCCGCATTCTTCGCCCTGTGGATGATTCAGTGGTGCGGGTGATGAACAATACGCCTATAGTTTTGCGGCGATCGCGGGGCTATGCGCCAGAGCCACTCACCTTAAAACGAACGCTCTCGAAAAATGTTTTGGCAATGGGGGCACATCTAAAAAATACGGTGGCGATCGCCCAAAAAAATCGTATTTTTTTAAGTCAACATATCGGCGATTTATCCAATCAATTAACGCTGCAAGTAATGGAAAAAACCTTGCAAAAATTAAGCCAAATTTATGACTTTGAACCTGATATTATTACCTGTGATTTACATCCCGACTATCTCTCTACCCACTACGCTAAAAATCTTGCCCAAACACTCAATATTCCTCTAGTGAGAGTACAACATCACCATGCCCATATCTACGCCTGCATGGCTGAACATCAGCTTGAATCGCCGCTGTTAGGTGTGGCTTGGGATGGGACGGGCTACGGTGAAAATGGCACAATTTGGGGCGGTGAATTTTTCTTTTTGGATAAAGGTAAAACTCAGCGAATTGCTCATCTAAAACCCTTCCCTCTCATTGGTGGTGATCAAGCCAATAAAGAGCCTCGTCGCAGTGCCTTAGGCGTATTATCTCAATGGTGGACATTAGAAGAATTAAGCTATTTAAACATCCCAGTGTTGCAGGCTTTCTCGGAGCAGGATTTACAGTTAATCAAAACAATATTAAAACGGAAAATCAATACGCCTTTAACGTCTAGTATAGGACGGCTATTTGATGCGATCACCTCTATTTTAGGATTGCACCAAAGGGTAACCTTTGAGGGGCAAGCAGCAATGGCATTAGAATTTTTAATTGGCGACCTAAAGACAGATGAATTCTATGGTGTTGACTGGGAAGAAAAAGATAATATTTCAATGATTAATGTACAGCCAATGGTGAAAGCTATCCTTGAAGACTTGGCATTAAATATGGGTGGTGATTTAATTGCGGCGAAATTTCATAACTCGCTTGTTGAACTGATTGTAACAGTGGCTAAAAAATCGAAACTAAAACAGGTTGTTTTGGTGGGGGGCTGTTTTCAAAATAAGTATTTGTTGGAAAGGGCAGTTCAACGCTTAACGATGGAGAATTTTCAGGTGTTTTATCCCCAAAAATCCCCCCCCAATGATGGGGCGATCGCTCTCGGTCAAGTTTTCGCAGTTGCGGCACAATCTGCTTGAATTTTTGCTAGTGGGAAATCCATTAAAGCGACCTTCATCAAAAAATTTGAAGCGGACAACAGAAACAGCCATGATTCGCTAGGATCAAAGCGGAAAAGTTTAGATAAAAAATGCAGAAATATGTGCCTTGCGGTGCCGGGAAAAATTCTTGAAATTACCGGAGATGATCCCCTCTTTAAAATGGGTCGCGTCAATTTTGGCGGTGTGGTGCGGGAGGTGAGCCTCGCCTATGTGCCGGAAGCCCAAGTGGGGGATTATGCGGTGGTGCATGCGGGGTTTGCCCTGAGTGTGTTGGATGAGGCGGCGGCAACGGAAACCCTCGCTAATTTGGCAGAAATGGAAGCCTGTGCAGGAGTGGAGCCTGCATGAAATTTGTCGATGAATTTCGCGATCCGGCGGCGGTGCAAGGATATATCAAGGCGATCGCCGCCCTTGTGACCCGTCAGTGGACAATCATGGAGATCTGCGGCGGACAAACCCACAGCATCGTTAAATACGGCATCGATAAACTGCTGCCCCCAGAAATTACCTTGATTCATGGCCCCGGTTGTCCGGTCTGCGTCACCCCCGCTGAATTGATTGATCAGGCGATCGCCCTAGCCCAGTTGCCCGATGTGGTGTTGTGTTCCTTTGGTGATATGTTTCGCGTGCCGGGGACAAGGCTCGATTTACTCTCGGTGAAGGCGCAGGGAGCAAACGTAAAAATGGTGTATTCCCCCCTCGATGCCCTGAAAATGGCCCAGGAAAATCCCGACAAACAGGTGATTTTTTTTGCGGTGGGCTTTGAGACGACCGCACCGACCACGGCGATGGCAGTCTACCAAGCCGACAAATTAGGACTAACCAATTTTTCCCTCTTGGTCGCCCATGTGTTGGTTCCACCAGCGATGGCAGCGATTTTGTCCGCCCCGGATCGAAAAATTCAGGGTTTTTTGCTCGCGGGTCACGTCTGCACCGTCATGGGTTATCAAGAATACGAGGCGATCGCCGAAAAATACAAAATCCCCCTAGTCGTGACGGGCTTTGAACCGTTGGACATTGTGCAAGGCATTTATCTCTGCGTGAAACAATTAGAAGAAGGGCGATCGCATATCGAAAATCAATACCGTCGCGTCGTGCAAGCCGCAGGCAATCCAACTGCCCAGCAATTGGTAGCAGAAATTTTTGAAACTGTGCCGCGAATTTGGCGCGGGATCGGTGAAATTCCCCAGAGTGGTTTCAGTTTGCACGAAAAATACGCCACCTTTGATGCTTCTCGCAAATTTAAGCCAGATTACGCCACTGTCGCGCCACCGCAAATATCTCCTTGTATCAGCGGCGAAATTCTCCAAGGTCAGAAAAAGCCCCATCAATGTCCGGTTTTTGGCATCACCTGCACCCCTGAACATCCTCTTGGTGTACCGATGGTCTCCTCCGAAGGAGCCTGTGCCGCCTACTATCGCTATGGTGCGTTTTCTTCTGGGAAAAATATCGCCAACAGTAGAAGCTAGATCCCTTGAGAGGAATATCCAAACTAAGTTAACGATGTCGCTTTGGATTTGCCTTAATTCGCTTAGCAGATTTACCCACAGCCTTAGCACCCCGTTGAGATGATCGTTGAAAAGTCGTCCAAGCCGTTTGCAATCCTGCCCAGGTACTCCGGCTCCGGCGCTGCACCTGCTGGATTTGGCGGTGGGTTTGTTTTAGCCCTTTTTCTGTTTCCTGCAAAATACCCCGGGCACTTTTAAAACTCGCTTCCAGTTCATCGGTCAGTTCGGTAATATCCCCCCCCGTGCGACGAAGGGCATCGAGGGTGCGGGGAATTTCACGGTTAAGGGTATCAAGGAGTTTTTCGGCACTGCGAGCAGCCCGTCCCAACTCCAGAAAGGCCGGGAAAGCAGCGGCAAGGACGGCGGTGAGGCTCAGGCCAACGAGCAAAAAAGATAGAAGTAACCAGAAAAGGGGATCTTGCACTGTGGATAAAACGAGCTAGTTTTGGGAAGGATCGATATCTTGGACAGGAAGAGGTTCAGGATCGTCCGTTTCAAGGCGTTGGGCTTCGGCTTGGCTAGCTTCAATCCCGGCGGCGATCGCTTCCTGGAGCCGTTGGAGGGTATCATCCCAGTTGCGACGAGCGGTTTCTGAAAGTTGATCCGCGTGGAGTTGTAAACTATCGGCGAGGTCTTCGGCTAGTTCTGGCAAGGCTTCGAGAGATTTCTTTAAAATTTTGCGGGTGTCTTTACCCGGACGGGGCGCAAACAAGAGACCGGCGATCGCCCCGACAGCACCGCCCACCAGTAGGCCACCTAAAAAAGAGCCACCATTACGCTCAGCCATAATCTACGTCCTCACCATTACACAAATCGCCTCCATTGTAATATTCAACTCGCTTTCTACTAAAACCTATGAAAATCGTTCTCCAACGGGTGCAACGTTCCCAGGTCAGCGTCAACCAAAAAATTGTCGGTCAAATTAACCGGGGTTTAACCCTCCTCGTCGGCGTTGCGCCCACCGATACCGAAGCCGAATTACAGTGGCTCGCCCGCAAGTGTCTCGAATTACGCCTCTTTCCCGATACCGCCGGTAACCCTTGGCGATGTTCTATCCAAGAGATCCAAGGGGAAATCCTCGTGGTCAGTCAATTTACTCTCTATGGTGACTGCCGTAAGGGCCGGCGGCCTTCCTTTAGTGATTCTGCAAGACCAGAGCAAGCCGAACAAATCTATGAAAAATTTGTGGATCTTCTCCGTCAGAGCGGTCTGAAGATTGAAACCGGAAAATTTGGCGCCATGATGCAGGTGGAAATCATCAACGATGGCCCCGTCACCCTAATCCTTGAACGAGAGGCCCCGTCGATCTAGGGGTTGTCCTGGAATGTTTACAAAATATCTGGCTTTGTAAAGCAGCGGTAAACATTGGGAAACAAATATTAAAAGTCCGCCTTACTCCTGTCTGGTCTCTCCTATCAAAAGGCGATCGCCCCAGAATACAAGCCTTTGCATCGTTTTATCCCACACCACACAGCCGAGAAAAGTTCAGACAAAATTCCCTTGACGAATCCCCTCGAAATTAACGCAAAAGAACAATAGTAAGATTTTCAACAAGCAGTTAACGTGATGAACTTCCGCCGAAACATAGAACCATGACAGATCAACAAAAAACAGCGATCATTACTGGCGCCTCGTCCGGAGTAGGACTCTACGGTGCCAAGGCCCTCGCCGCTAAAGGTTGGCATGTGATCATGGCCTGCCGCAACCTCGAAAAAGCCGAACGGGTCGCCAAAGAAGTGGGTATTCCCGAAGCAAACCGCACAATCATGCACCTCGACCTGGCAGATTTCGACAGCGTTCATAAATTCGTTGCCGATTTCCGCGCCACCGGCAGAGTGCTGAACTCCCTTGTGTGTAATGCAGCGGTTTATCTGCCCCTTGCCAAGGAACCCCAACGCAACAAAGACGGCTATGAAATCTGCGTTGCCACCAATCACCTGGGTCACTTCCTACTCTGCAACCTGATGCTGGAAGATCTAAAAAATTCTCCTGCTGAAGACAAACGTCTCGTGATTCTCGGTACCGTTACCGCCAACCCCAAAGAAGTCGGTGGTAAAATTCCTATCCCTGCCCCCCCAGATCTGGGCGATCTCCAGGGTATGAGCGCTGGCTTTAAACCCCCCGTCGCGATGATCGATGGCAAAATCTTTAAGCCCGGTAAAGCTTACAAAGACAGCAAACTATGCAACATCCTCACCATGCGAGAACTCCACAACCGCTACCACAAAGACACAGGGATTGTGTTCAACTCCTTTTATCCGGGCTGCGTTGCCGAAACAGGTCTTTTTAGAAATCACTACGGCCTATTCCGGACAATTTTCCCTTGGTTCCAGAAAAACATCACAGGCGGTTATGTCACCGAAGAACTTGCCGGGGAACGATTAGCTAAAGTTGTTGCTGATCCTGGATTTGATGTATCTGGTGTTTACTGGAGTTGGGGTAACCGCCAACAACAGGGACGGGAAGCCTTTATGCAAGAAGTTTCCGATGAAGCTCTCGATGACAACAAAGCAGATCTCCTCTGGGATCTCAGTGCCAAGCTAGTCGGCATGGCGGCCTAATTTTCCCGGGTATTTACCTGTCAGAGACATTTTTTAAACGAATATTATTAAAAATAATCAAACCTCCCCCGGGGGAGGTTTTTTGTCTGTTTGCTCTAAAACAGCCTAGGGTACCTGGAGGGTGATGAATTGATTTTCAGGGACAAAACTGTGGTACTCGCCATCGTCCGCCAGAATTGCTACAAGATTAAGGGTGTAGTCTGGTTTGACCTGCAGCACATCCCAGGGTACGGAGAGCTCTAAACACTCTCGGTAAGCCATCTTGGCATGGGCGCCCCGGGGTCGCCACTGGCCATAATCGATCGCCTCCTCGAACCAAATGGATTGGCTCATGAGGTTGATGCCAATGTGATGGCGGAACAGATAATTTAAGGGGGCTTGGTCGGGCATGCTGGCGATAGGGGCTGGACTGATGGCACAGTTTACGCCGGGATAGAACCACAGTAGATGGAGTTCCGCAGGTAACTCTTCTCCCCATTTAATGCCCCGTTTCAGGTCGAAGCGCAGGTAAAAATTCAGGTGATCCCAGCCGTAAAAGAGCCGTTGGAGGGCGCTGCTTTGGTGCATGGTTCCCCGGGCGCCACCGATTTCAATGCAGCCGGCTTTATCCCAATCCTGTTCATCGCCAACGCCATCAATGACGGGGTGAATAAAGCTCTGGGGAATATTTTCCCGGTGACGGGTGTGATCTTCGATGGGTTGTAGGACTTCTGGGGGCACAGGTTCATTGAGGGCTTGGTAAATACCGGCGACGTGTTCCCGGAATAGTTGGTCAAACATCGCGTCCTGGTTAGAAGAGTGTCCTTCGCCAAACCACCAGAACCAATCGGAACCTTCGGCGGCATAGAGGGATTCCCAGGCGGCGGGATTGGTAATTTCGGTGGCCTCTGGGTGGGATGCAAGGGTGCGGCGGGCTTTGGTGAGCATATCCCAGGCCCGATTTTTTGCGGGGTCGCCGATCCAGGTGGTAAAGCTGCCATCAACCCAAGAACCGCTGTGGAGTTTATGGCTGGGGATGGTTTCAGTGGGCGGAAATTGTTCCAGGAATTCGGAAACGGTGACCAGTTCCAGTTGGCGGTTGGCGCTGAGTTTTTCGTAGAGGGAAGTGAGGAAGGGAATGCCGTCTCTTTCGTAAAATTCCCAGCAGTTTTCTCCATCGAGGGCAATGGTAACGAGGTAGGGTTCCTGGAGGGAGGTTTGTTCTTCTTTTTGTTGGTGACGTAAATTACGGGCGATCGCCTCGAGGTGACCCACAAGATCGCTGGCAGCCATATCAGGATCCATACCGCTGTAGGTAAAGCCCACCAGGTCCGACAAACGGTGGTCCCGGAAGACGATGGCGAGATCCCCGTGATCCGTTGCTAAGCGATAGGGACGGTACATTTTTTCCGGTTCGTAGACGTTGCCCACTTCATCCCGGTGGAAGAAATGCTGCAAACTCCAGCCCAGTACCGCCTCATCGGAGCAGATCCATTTAAAGCCCGCCGCGGCGATGGGGTTGAGTACCTCGGGGCTGACGGACTGTTCCGAAGGCCATAGCCCCCGCACTTCCCGCCCAAAGCGTTCACGATACATCTCCTTGGCGCGGTTTAGATGTCGGGGAATATCTTCTGCCCACTGGAAACGTTCCTCTGGTAATTCCATTTGGGGCACTGCCACCCGGCCAGAGTTGGTGTCCGCCAACAGGGGTAAAATCGGGTGGGTATAGGGAGTGGTGGTGACTTCCAGCTGCCCATTGTCCTGCATCTGTTTGTGTTTGGGGATGATGCGCTGGATAATTTCCCGCTGTTTGGAATAAATCCGTTGGCGATCGCCTAAGGTAAAACCCCGTCCTTTTCCTAACCAAGTGGCAATTTCTGGGTCATCCCAAAAGAGAGGATCAATCCAAGCGAGGTTATGCCAAGCTAGCAGATCGCCAAATTTTTGTTCGTCCCAATTTTCCAGACACCAAGCCTTCCCCTTTTCCTGGCGCTCGCAATACAGTTCCCGGTAACGGGGATGGGGGTCCACCAGGGTGCGATGATTCCCATCAAAAAAGTGTTCGAGGACATACCATTTCTGGTCGCTATCAAGGTCTGTGACAGGGGTGAGGGCTAACTTTAAATAGGGATCCAGGGCATTCCCCGCCGCATAATCCTCCAACTGCATCATCAAAGAAGGCACTAAATTCACCGTTTGGTGGAGCCGGGGATATTTTTCCAGGAGTAGAATGAGATCTAAATAGTCTTTTGTGCCGTGGAGCCGTACCCAAGGGAGATGATATTGACCATCCGGTGCTTTGTAGAGGGGCTGATGTTGGTGCCAAATAAAAGCGATGTAGAGGGGATAAGACATATAAATATCAGAAAAAATTTCGCCGCGGGAGGATCGTCAAAAGCCTTTTTTCGCTAGACTTTCTTGGGTTTAAAGAAGAAAAACAATATTTAATCATCATAGCGATCGCCTTTCCGTTATTCTGAACCCCCTTAATGAATTGCAAGGATGCGATGAAATGCTAACGATTCGCCCGGGGCCAAGCCAGTAAATTTGTCACAGCGGTGTCATTTCAATAAAAAAGAGAAGCATGGTTACACTTCCCTTCCCCAAGAACCTCAGTTTTAGCATCAATCTTTTGTGACTAAAGATTATGAAATCTCAGCCTTCATTGGCCTTAGCGCTTAATCGTCTGGGCCATGGATTTGAACGCAGCCATATTTGCCCCGGGGCGACGACGGGAACAGTTACCGGTATTGAGGAGATAATTTTCGGCAAAACCAGTGATGGTTAAAGTTTCGCTGGTGGCCGCTTGGCTAGCAGTCTGAACCGCAGCAACAATAATACTCTCGGGGCCATTGGCTGCAACTGTCACAGGAGCGGGGGCGGGGGCAACGGGATTTGCTGCCGCGGCAGTGGGGGCAGTCTCTGGGGTAGGGGCTTCCTCGGAACGGATGGCAGGGGCCATGGGGGTTTCTACGGCAACCTTGTCTCCCTCCGCAGGTAATTCCATGAAAAAGTCATCTTTTTGCTTTCCTAAAATTTTTCCAAGCATTGGCAAGCTCCTAAATTTTTCTAAAAAATGAATATCAACAGGACTCACATCACCGAACGATGCGGGGCCATCATGGGGGCGGTGTTAAGTTACGCTGATTCTATTGATTAAGTTTTATGAAGTCAAGAATATCCTATGAGTTCAGGTTTTTTTAAGTATTTATGACCAGTACATCCCAGGAAAATGATAGAAAATAGCCACAGCACGCGGAAAAATGAGAGGCGATCGCCATGGAACGGGTAGAAAGAATTTTGGGGGCGATGCCAGGCAATCCTTTAATAGGCCTACGGCAGGCCGATCAACGGTGGCAAGCTTGGCGGCAGGGAAATATTCTCCATACTCCCCTAGTGCAAGTCGGTAATGATGACTGTCAAGA
Source organism: Synechococcus sp. (assembly GCA_035284725.1). Lineage (GTDB taxonomy): Bacteria > Cyanobacteriota > Cyanobacteriia > Cyanobacteriales > MRBY01 > MRBY01. The sequence continues at coordinate 3,594 of JAYKIK010000039.1, read as the reverse complement.
CTACGACTGTGATGTATTGGTCTGTGGCGGCACCCTAGGTCTCCTACTAGCGGCGGCTCTCCAGCGGCGGGGTTGGCGGGTGATTGTTCTCGAACGGGGCCTGGTGCAGGGACGGGTACAGGAATGGAATATTTCCCGGGGCGAACTCCAAACCCTCCTCGAACTGGAACTATTGACAGAAACGGAACTCAAGGAAATTATCGCTACGGAATTTAACCCCCTGCGGATCCAGTTCCACGGTGGCGAGCCCCTCTGGGTAGAAAATATCCTCAATATTGGCGTCAGTCCAAAACGACTCTTAGACATTCTCAAGGAAAAATTCCTCACCTGGGGCGGCAAAATTTTTGAAAATAACGGCTGCACCGGCATTACGGTTACATCCCAAGGGGCGATCGCCACCACAACCACCCTTACTTTTCGGACGCGATTAATCTTGGATGGAATGGGCCATTTTTCCCCCATTGCCCTCCAGGCTCGCCGAGGCAAGAAACCCGATGGCATTTGTTTAGTGGTGGGGAGCTGTGCCCAGGGTTTTGGCAGCAACAGCAAAGGGGATCTAATCTATTCCTTCACGCCGATCCGCAACCAGTGCCAATATTTCTGGGAAGCCTTCCCCGCCCAAGACGGTCGCACCACCTACCTATTTACCTACCTCGATGCCCATCCCCAACGGTTTGATCTAGCTTTTCTGCTGGAGGAATACTTGAAACTGTTGCCGGACTATCAACAGGTGGATTTAGAATCCCTCGATTTCCAGCGGTTCCTCTTTGGCTTTTTCCCCAGTTATCGCCACAGCCCCCTCCACTACCCCTGGGATCGTATTTTGCCCATCGGGGACAGTAGCGGCAGCCAATCCCCAGTCAGTTTTGGCGGGTTTGGGGCAATGCTCCGCCATTTACAACGGCTCACTAACGGCATTGATGATGCTTTAAAACAGGACTGTTGCGATCGCCAATCCCTTGCCCAACTGCAACCCTATCAACCCAATCTCTCCGTCACCTGGTTATTTCAAAAGGCGATGAGCGTGGGCATTCACCAGCGGTGCGCCCCCAACCAAATCAATGACCTGTTAAATGCGGTATTTGGGGTGATGGCAGAACTCGGGGAAGAAACCCTTCATCCTTTTCTCCAGGATGTGGTGCAATTCCAAGGACTTGCGAAAACTTTACCCCGGGTTAATTTCAAAACGGTGCTGCCCCTGTTGCCCCATTTAGGTGTGGGCGCCCTGGCGGATTGGTTACGCCATTACCTTGCCCTGGGACTGTACACATCCGGCTATGCCCTCGGCCAACGCTTACCCCTGGGGGATAGCTACCAGGCCCGACGACGCTTAGAGGCTTGGCAGTATGGCTCCGGTCAAGACTTCCACGGTTAACCCCCTAAAAGGCGATCGCCCCCAGACGATTTTGCAGCATTTGGGGAAACTGGCTATAGTAGCGCTGGTTTAACGGCGAGGGGTGGGGCAGGGGCGCCAGGGTGACGACCTTCTGATGTTCCATCCCCAGATTATCCGTCGCCCGCAGGGTCACCCGTAAACATTGTTCAAAGCGATCGCCCCGTTGGAAAAAGCCATTCACTTCCCCCCGGCGTCCGTAGGGATCAAACCACTTAAACGCCTCTGTCCCCAGAGTAATAATCTGATCCCCCTGCCAGTGCAAGACCAACAACCGCTCCACAAACGGCCGAAACCGCTCCTTGACCGCCACTGCATAGGCCTTATTCCCCGGAGGTTTGTAGGGCACTGTGTTCGTCAACAAAATTCGATCACAGACCGTCGCCAACTGTCCCTTGTCATAGACCTTTTGGTGGTGCATCGCGTAATAAAAGCCCTGGCGTACTAAGGTTCCTGCGGCCCCATAGAGAGGTTGCCGTGCATGGACTTCATCTCGCCCCAAATCCCGCCCAAAAAAACAGAGGGAAGCCTTGAGGTTACCGGCATAGAGCACTGGTTCCGTCGGCTCTAGCTTTGCGGCCTGGTAAATGGGAACATCGAGGGGAAAAGGCTCCCGTTCTGCCTCTGCCCGCACCTGGGCGATCAAGGTTGCAATGTCAGTCATCGTCTCTAATTGAGCACTTTTAGGGAATCTTTGTCATTGTTGGCGATCGCCACGCCCTTTTGTCAACCCAAAACCATCCCGACATCGCCAGCTTAAACCCAGCCGTAAGAAAAAAATGCAGCAAATCTTCACACGAATTACCCGGGGAAAGGACAGTAGATTTTCTATAATTATCGATAGGATTAGATGATTCTTTGCATAAAACAACTTAGCTGTTTGTTAACGCAACAAAAGTTCAAGATCCCCTAGTGGTTATACGGAAAAAAAATCTTTTGCATTGACTCTTAATGCCGGAGGATCTCTGTAATCACTACTGCTTAGACTACAATAAGCAATTTTAAGGCTGATCAAAAATGATCATTGCCTTTGGGTACAAATAAATTTTGTCTCCAAAAATTTATCGCGTTTAACACCAGAAGAAATTGTATATTGTTGCAAACATTTTGTTAGGTCTCTCCCATGACCTGGGTATATTGATACAGGGAATGCTCTAGACACAGAATATGACTGCTGCAGGCAACACACTCAATCTCATCGCCGATCAACTTAGCCACCTCTGTCAAACCAGGGCAACGGGCGAGTTGATCGTGGGCAATAGTCAATACCAGGGACATATCCATCTCCTGTCGGGGCGACTCCTCCATGCCACCGCAGGAATCCACTCCACCCGTCGTTGGAACCGCATTACCCAACGCCTAGCTCCCCAGTGGCACCCTAATCCCCGGGAACTCAGTAGCCCCCAGATGTGGGAGTACCAACTCCTCTACCAAGGCATCACTAACAAACAACTCACCGTGATGCAAGCCAAGGGAATTATCAGGGCGATCGCCCAGGAAGTGTTTTTCGACCTCGGTTGTTACCCCGAGGCCAAAGTAGAGTGGCACGAAAACCAGAAAAATGCCACTGAAATTGCCCTCAGTCTTTCCCTTTCTTACCTTGAAGTGGAGCCAGACCTCAATCGGGTCATGCAACTCCAGCAACAATGGCAAGCAGCCGGCCTAGGAAACCTAAGCCCCACCCTCGCCCCTGTCCTCAAACCAGGCATTGACTCCAGTGCCCTCGGGGGGTTGGGGGAATACCTCGATGGCCAATACACCATCTGGGATATCTCCGTTTCCCTCGGGAAATCCGTCAACAGCGTTGCCAATGTCCTTATTCCCCTGCTTAAAAAGCGCATTGTTCAGCTCAAGAAAATTGCTGACTTGCCCCATCCCCTCGCCAGTGCCGAAAGTGCCGCCGGGAATAATGGCCAAGGAAATAGCAGTTTAGGAAACCAGAAAAAACGAGATGCCCTGATTGCTTGCATTGACGACAGTCCCGTAATTCTCCAAACCCTCAGGAAAATTATTGAAAGTGCCGGCTACCGCACCATTGGCATCAGCGAACCGATGCGCGGCGTCGCCAAACTGATTGAAAGTCAGCCGGACATTATTATCCTCGACCTTGTGATGCCCAACGCCAGTGGCTACAGCGTTTGCAAATTTTTACGTCAGACCTCGGTCTTTGAAAAGACCCCAATCATCGTTCTCACCAGTCG
>JAYKIK010000038.1:0-7327 GCA_035284725.1 Synechococcus sp. | reverse complement strand
GGCGATCGATGCTTGGCTTTTGGATCAGCATCTCCAGGGCAAAATTCCCTCCGTACTGCGGTTTTACACCTGGGAACCGGTGGCGATTTCCCTCGGCTACCATCAGCGAAAATATCCTGATTTTTGGAATAATTTGACCTATAAAGGTGAAAAAATTGATCTGGTGCGGCGACCCAGTGGCGGCCGGGCAGTACTCCACCAGGGGGATCTCACCTACGCAATCATTACCTCTGGGCTCAAAGGCGATCGCCAAGAAAATTATGAAACCCTCTGTCAATTCCTCATCGATGGGTTTCGGGAACTCGGAATTTCCTTACATTACGGCCATCAGCAACGCAACTATGGGTGTTTTGATAGCTGTTTTCGCACCCATACCAAGGCGGATCTGGTGACGAAATCGGGCTATAAGCTGATTGGCTCCGCTCAATTACGTCGACAAGGGGCAATCTTGCAACACGGTTCAATTCGTCTCAATCCTGACCCGGGTTTGTATGAGAAAGTTTTTGGTGAGCCGTTGCAACCGATGCTGAACTTTGAACAGTATTCTACCAGTCGAATTATTTCTATTCTTTCCCAATCGCTTCAAAATTGTTTTGATCTTGTTTTTGTAGAGACAGTTTTGAAAGCTAGTAGAGATTTACCATGGTAAACCTCTACCTATTGATTAAAGGGATTTTTTGAGTTTTTCTAATTTATCCAAAACATTTTTGTCCAAACCTGTTGACCAACGATATTTATGGCTTTTATGTTGATATCGACTGATTTTTTTCTTTAGACGATTAACAACTTCAATGAGTACATCAATTTCCTGTAGTGTTTGAATTGTTGTAATAAATTCGGCCACTTTAAGATAATAGCCAGCAATTACTTCAGCTTCCTCTGAGGAAGCATTATGATCTCTGTGATAGTGGCGAATTTTAGCTGGCATCTCCTCAAAGTAATTGATCATTGCCTTTAAAGTCGCCATATCAAGCTCATCTAAGAAACATAATGTGTTGTTCTGTTTGACTGAATTCTCAGAGAAAAGCTCTAGCGCTCCCGACCCTCCTAAATGCGGTAAAGCGTCCTCTGCATTCTGATATCGTCTGTTGAGGGCAGGCTGGACTAATTTGTCGAGGATATCACCAAGGTCATTATCAACCTCATTGTCATTGAGAAAATCTCGCCAAATCCATTTATGGCCATTAACATCAAATAATTCAGTCGGTTCAACGCCAGTTAGCAACTCTAAACAAGTCACACCTAAGCTGTATAAATCACTAGCATATTGTGCTTTTCCTTTTTCCTGTTCCGGTGCCGCATAGCCATAGGAGCTAATGACTGTTCCCACAACGCTAAGATTGGCGGTCATTTGTTTTGCCGCGCCAAAATCCACTAAAACTAACTTTTGGTCAGACTGGCGGCGAATAATATTCTCTGGCTTAATGTCTCGATGAATCACATTTTGACCATGGATAAATTGCAGAATTGGCAAAATATCCAACAAAACAGCCTTCACTTGCTCCTGGGTAAAAACACCGACCTTGAGTTCATCCGCTAAAGTCGGCCCATCGATAAATTCTTGGATGAGATACTGACGCTGATCAACGGTGAAATGGGCAAATAAACTCGGAATCTGATCATGTTGACTGCCCAATCTATCGAGTTGGATCGCCTCCGCCTCAAACAGTTCCTCAGCTTTTTTGATCGTGGCAGTACCCTGGGCCTGGGGTAAAAACTGCTTAATCACCCGAAAAGGTTTTGAAGGCAGATCTTCATCAGTGGCGAGAAAGGTACGACCAAATCCCCCTTGCCCCAGGATTTTGATTGCTCGGTAACGGTCTTTGAGCACTAAAGGAGTACGGCATTGGGAACAAAAATTATGCTGAATCGGGTTAACGTTAACACAGGCAGGATTCAGGCAGATGGATTGCTGCATTGTCAGAGGTATTGGACGAGGCGAACACCATCAATTATAGGAAAAGTGTATTTTCTCGGTAGCAAAGTTAAGACCTCGTTTTCTACGGCAATTTAAAATTTTCCGGCCATGCCGTGGTTTTGTCGTAATGGATAGTTGTTAAATCTGCATTGGTTAGATCTGCCCCCATGAGTAAGGCCCCCCTGAGATAGGCCGTAAACAGCTCAGCACCATGCAAATTTGTTTCCTTAAGATTCGCCCCCGTTAGGTTCGCTTCTGTGAGGTTGGCGTCTTTAAAGTTTGCCCCGGAGAGGTTTGCCCCCTCTAGGTTGGCGAGGTACAGATTGGCTAAATAAAAGTTGGCATCCCGGATGTAAGCCTGTACCAGTTGGGCACGCTTTAGATCTGCCCCGGTGAAATTGGCGAGGTACAAGTCTGCTTTTGTGAGATCCGCCCCGGTTAAGTTTGCACCCGTTAGGTCGGCTCCGGTCAGTTTTGCACCTTCCAGGTTGGCGCCTGTGAGATCAGCTCTTTTAAAATTAGCCCCCGTCAGTTTTGCAGCGACGAGTTCCACCCGGGTAAAGTCCGCCCGCCGACAGTTTGCCCCAGCGAGATTTGCTCCGGCGAGGTCTGCCCCTTCCAATTGCGATCGCCTGAGCACTGCCCCAGTGAGATCGGCATCCATAATATCGGCCCGATGGAGGGTTGCTCCGGTAAGGTTAGCATTAAATAGCTGGGCCCCTTTGAGATTTGCCCCAGTGAGGTTTGCCCCCATCAAGTCAGCTCCGGTAAGCTTGGCTCCCTCTAGGTTTGCTCCCTCCAGGTCAGCTCCGACAAAATCTGCCCCAGTAAGATTTTCCCCAGCAAAATTCATGTCTCGTAGATCACAACCTCGCCCCATGCGGTCTTGGAGGAGTTGGGTGCGCTGCTCGTGGCGAGATACTTGGGACATTGCTTGGTCTAAAATCATGGCGTCAGTCTGTCCTAGGGTAATGACTGGGCCTAGCACGATACCTTCTTCTGGACAGTGCTATCCATAACAATCCTAGTCTGGAGATTTCTGGGGGGAAGTGATCGCCGTCGCAGGAAAGTTTAGATATGGATCATTGGGTGTTGCATTTAACGCGGCAATCCCCCTTGAAAAATAACGACCATCCCTACCCCCAGGAGAAAAAAACCCAACAGCCCAAGACTGCCTAAAATTGCCACGATAAACCACCGGGGTCGATGGGTGATCACCCAGGGAATAAATAGTTTTTGTTGGCGATCGCGGCGAATGAGTTTACCGAAGATATAGACTGGATCCCCTGCCTCCCAAATATATTCCCGCAGAACGAGGGCGCGACGATTTCCGAGGGGGCCTGTGGGACTAATTTGATGTTTTTCGAGAAAGGCGATCGCCTTGGGATCTCGGAGGGGGAGTAAGATATGCTGCTGTGCTTGGTAGTGGTATTGCCCCATCCCCACATAGTTATCTAATTCCTGTTGGGGTGAGAAGAGAACAACGGGACTTTTACCGATGGCGATCGCCTGGGTTGGGACTGGTCGCCGGGGCAAAACTTCAAGCATTTGCTGCTGATCCGTCACAAAAAAAGAGCTTTGGGAGCTTTGATCCAGGAGGAGCACTGACTTTTTGCCTCGGGATTCTGTGATTGTAATCCGCCACCGTAAACAGGGAGTTTGGGTCAGGGGAGATAGAAGACTTTTCCCAACGCTGTAGCGCCCCCGGAAGTAAATTTTTTCCCCCAGGCGTGTTTGACCTGGCCGTTGCCAACGGTAACGCAATAGGGTTTGGAGGTTTTGCCCGATGGTTGCCTTCAGCAGGATTCCCCCGAACAACACAAACCAAAGACCAACCCACCAGGCAATGAAATAGGACATGGTTTTTCCTGTACCAGCTAGGAACCCTCCCGTAAGCGCCGTTCCCAATCCTGGGCGAGATCGTCCCGTCCCTGGAGTTGCTGATCGAGTAGGTCTTGATCAGTGCCATAGGTGATATCTGCGGCGGTGAGGATTTTCTGGGCGGCAAATTGTTGAGCGTAATTTAATTTTGCTTGGATCTCTGGTTCCCCAGTGGTGAGGATCATTGCCCGGGCCTGGCGCTGGCCATTGCGATTGGCAATTTTTTCGTTGCGGGTCTGGAGCCAGAAATACCGTCCCAGGGGAATCCCCAAAAAGGCGATCGCATAACTGAGTAACACCGGATAGAGTACCTGTACCAAGAGCACCACACCGCCCAGTTCAGCCACGATGGTCACATCCTGTAGTAACACCCCCAACATTAAAGCGAGGACGAGGTTCACCCCACCAAGGGCGATCGCCAAAAATTTCTGACCCGTCGGCGCTTGGGTAAAGGTCCACAGTTGCTCCTCTAGGTGGCTAGGCACAGCAACTTTGCGTCGTTCCTGGGCTTTGACCTGTAGTTCTGGGAAATAATAGACCAGATCCCCCGTGGGTGACACTTCCGGGTAGCCATTGAACCGCGCTAATACTGGCAGCATATGGCTTTCTTCCTCGAGTTCCGTGGCGGAAAGGCTATCAAAATAAGGAGCAAGCTGTTCCGCAATGACCGCCCCATCATGGTTCTGGATCACCTGACCAATGGTTTGCCAGCGCCGTTCCTCTAGGTTTGGATTTGGGTCACCATCCCCGAACAGGAAGGAAAAAACTGCCTCTAAAAAGTTCATCCCCCCTTGAGCCCCGGATTGAGATCTGCCCATTGGTGACCGCGCATCACTACGGGAACCCGTCCGGTAATAGTTAGGGCTAAAGACCCGGAATAAATCCGGGCCCCACCAAATTAACCAGGGCAGATCAAAGGAAGAGCTACGACGGCGGGAATTGTTGTTGTTATCTTGGCTACTGGCGGCGATCACGATGGCTAGGATGGCGATCGTCATCAGCACAATCGACAGAATCAGGACAATCCCAAAGGAAATGCGAATCAAAAAGAATACTACCTGCCAAACCTTATGGAGCCATTCCTGGAGGCGGATTTTAAAGTATTTGTTACGGAGGATCGCCCGGAAATTTTGGGGAAATTCAAAAACGATATCACCTGTTTCTGCGACCTGGAGATGTCCCCCGGCCTCGGCGGCAAGGTTATACAGCCCGTTCTGGGCGATGTTTAAATCTAAGCCAGCCTGGGTCGCCACTTCCCCCACAGTGACGCGATATTGGAGAGTTTCAACGGCACGCATCAATTGGGGCGCAAAGGTCATGGCGGTACGGATCGCTAGAAAGGATTTAGACGAGGGCTTCTTTTACCAGTATAGAATTGGGTTGAAATTCTGGGGGAGGGAGAAATGCTGGGGACAGGATTATTGATCACGGTGGTGGCGATCGCCTTAGGGGTCGGTTTAAATCGAGTGATTCGCGCCGATCAACGGTGGTTTTTTCAATTGCGACGGCCCGCCTGGCTCACCTTTGAAGGGATTATTCCGGTGGTGTGGACGAGCATTTTTATCTGTGGCATTATCTCGGCTAATTATGTCTGGCATGCCGATCCCCACAGTTTTCGCACTTGGTTACTGCTGGCGGGCTATGGCCTATTAGAACTGGTGATTTTGGCCTACACCCCCCTGATGTGCAAAACCCGCAGTCTGACAGTGGGGACAATCATCGGTGCTGCGGGTTTCGTTGTGGGTTTGTTGTTGGCGATCGCCGTTTTTCCGGTGTCCCAAACGAGCTTTTGGCTGTTACTGCCCTTTTTACTCTGGAGTCCCGTGGGAACTTACATCACCTGGGAAATGATCTGGCTTAATCCTGGTAAAGGTTAATCCCTAACGCACATACCACCAGTAGGTAGCCATCGGGATAATTGTTGCCAGCAGCAAGAGCACCACCACCCAAATAGTAGAACTGGTGGTTTTGGTATCTTCGGCTTTGGTAAAGGTACTTTCGATATTGATTTCGGCAATTTCGGGCGGCCCGGGATCCGCTTCCCCGTTGAGAATAGCACCGATGCGCTCCTTGGCATCTAAGAGGGCCTGGTTGTAGGAACTACTGCGCAAGGGATAGCCGATGGTTTCCCCAGTAATACTCTCGGCGGTCTCCGGTGGAATCAAGTCCTGGAGATTATCCCCCAAGGCGATCGCCACGTTATTGGTCAACACATCCAAAGCAACCACGATCTCATTCGCCCCCGCCTCTGAGGAGGGGAACCACTTGGCAAACACCTTATCAGTGAATTCTTCCATGGTTTGCCCATAGTCTAGGCGACGAATTGCCACAAAATGGAGACCTTTGCCCGTTTTTGCCGCCAAATCACTCAATTCACGGTTTAAACGACCTTCATTGGCCCGGCTAATGGCTTCCGCTTGGTCGACAATCCAGACCGGTTGATCCGCCGTGGCGTAGGGCACATCATAGACCCCCGTTGCCGCCGCCCCAGGAACAAAGCCCCCAAAGGTAAATAACACCACTGCGAGCCACACCCCTAGTTTTTGCCACCATTGCAAGCTTTTGGGTTGAGATATCATCTTAAAAATTAGTCCAAAAATTGTGCAGATAATCTAGGCTTTCAGGATAAACCAAAGGGCGATCGCCATTGCAATTTCTGCCAACTAGCCCAGGCTTGTCCTTACCCAGTACATTCAATGGCTTTATTATCCCACTCCCTTTAAACGAGCACAAAAAAACCCAGTGCCATTCCACCGGGCTGAGATAACAACAAACTCAATTGACCAGATCTACTTAATTTGCAATCTTTTTCAGACTACATCACAGTTTTAATAGGCCATGGTTAGGGGCTAAGGCCTAGCCACCGACCAACACTGTCTCAAAAAACTGACCTAGATGGTGTACATCATCGGCAGGGCAACACAGAGTCCATAGGCAACGAGGGCACCACCACAGCCACCAATGAGGAAACCAGCCGCAAACTCACTCCAACCTTCCTTCGTGCCAAGGTTTTCGGGGGGATTCGGCGTGGTCAGGGTTGCTGTGGGTGTACTAACACCAGCGCTACCATAGAGAGACAGGGCCAGGGTGAGCAAAGAAACCAGCGCCACCGTAGATACCAGACCAGCTACCCCACCAAAATCAGCATTCCGCAGGGGGCCAAGGAGAGCAAAGGGGCCATAGAGGAAGTACCCGTGGGCCATCCCAATTTCTAAGCCACGACGCTGGGCAGAAAGACCAGGACGATAGCCAGGGAGGTTGTTAATAAAAGCTTTACTGAAGGCAGATGCATTAATCGGTGTTGCTAGGTTCCCAACTTGGGGATCGCCGCCATGTTGAATCACGTCCATTGAATGTTTAAGCTCCTCTCAAAACAAACTTTTTAAGATTTTAAGTTTGAATAAACACTTGTTAGGGATTATAAGAGATATTGCTAGATTTACAGGCTTTCTTAGTATTTGGCAACATTTGGGCAAAGTTCTGGGAATTTAGGGCATTTATGTTAAGAATCGTAATGTCTGTTTCCTC
>JAYKIK010000037.1:0-14128 GCA_035284725.1 Synechococcus sp. | reverse complement strand
CCAAAAATCAGGATATTTTCGCTGATGGTAGCCGAGGGAAATCGCCACCGGTTCCCAGGTGTAAAACCGCAGTACGGAGGGAATTTTGCCCTGGAGATGCTGATCCAAAAGCCAAGCATCGATCGCCATTTGGGTTTCCCCGGGGGCGACGATGGGCGGAATGTAGTACCAAGGCTCAGTCATTACAGCAAGTTTTTCGGGAGATAGCCGAGGATTTTCTTGATGTCCTGGGTGCGGTGTTTATCCACAATCAAGGTCACATCCCCCTGGCGCACCACTACCACATCAGAAACCCCCAGCGTTACCACCGTTTCATTGGGGTTGTCGCTGTAGACGATCGCCCGTTCCGTTTCAAAGGCATGGTGGTTCCCCACACAGACATTCGTTACTGCATCAGAGGGTAATAATCTTTCAAGCGATCGCCAATCTCCGAGGTCATCCCAACCGAATTCCGCAGGTAGGACATAGGCATGCTCGGTTTTTTCCATCAGAGCGTAGTCAATGCTGATTTTTGGCAAAGTTTTGTAGGCTTCAATCCCTTGGCTTTGCAGCGGTTCAAGGATTTCGGGGGCATAACTGCGGAGTTCCTGGAGTACCGTGCGGATCGAAAACAGAAAAATCCCACTATTCCAACTAAATCTGCCCGTTTCAAGAAAGGATTTGGCGACGGCGGTGCCGGGTTTTTCGTAGAACTGATTCACCTTGAAAATGCCTGCTTCGACCGTGTCCCCCTGTTCGATGTAGCCGTAGCCCGTAGCGGGATAGTCCGGCTTGATGCCAATGGTGGCGATCGCCAATTTGTCTTTCACAAAACTTGCGGCCCGGTCGAGGGTTTCCCGGAATTTACCTGGGTTCCCAATCCAATGATCTGCGGGAAAAAAGGCCACCACCGTATCTTCTGGATAGTATTTAGCTAACTCTAAACAAGTCCAGGCGATCGCCGCTGCCGTGTCCCGCCGTTCCGGTTCCACCAAAACATTGCGCTGGGGCAGTTGAGGCAGTTGTTCCCGCACTAAATCCGCAATTTGTGCCGCTGTAATAATCCAGAGATCTTCTAAGTTGTCCTGGGGGCTTAGTCGGTGAGCCGTAGCCTGGAGTAAACTCACCCCAGATCCATCGAGGCTGAGGAACTGCTTGGGGCGGTCTTGACGACTGAGGGGCCAAAAGCGTTCGCCCTTACCACCAGCCAAAATTACGGGAATGAAAGTCATAGGTTGGGAGTGCTTAATTACGGTAGGCCTTCGCCGAAGCGCGGATCCAGGTTACAGCAGCAATGGTAAAGGGGATCAGGAAAAATAAAAAGCCAAACCAGAGGGAATTCGCCCGCACAAAAGGTTGACTAACCATCAGGGCAATAATTAGACCGCAATACAACAGCCCCGCCACAGGTAGTCCTAAAACCAACAAGATAAATTTTGTGTCCTGATCCATGTCCTCAAGTTCCTCGGTAAACGGTGCTGCCGTTGATTCTAGCTATGGATCCGGGGTTCAGGATGGAGGGTCGAGAGAATTTCACTTTCGGCGATCGCCAATTCCCCTAGCCGCTGATGGACTAAATCTTGATCATAATAGGTCGTTGCCAATACCCAGTAAGCCCCATAGTGCCGCGCTTCCGAGGCCATCAACCCCCGATAAAATTTTGCCAAATCCGGCTCCGGGCAATGTTCCCCCAACAATCCAAGACGTTCGTGGGAGCGAGCTTCAATCAATGCCGAAATGAGCAACGAATCCAACAGCCGTTCCGGTTCCTGGGGCCGGATCAATTTGCGCAACTGGCCACCATAGGGGGGCGCATTCAACGGCGCGAGGGGAATATTTTTCCGTTCTAACCACTGGTTCACCAGCTCGAAATGCTCTAATTCTTCCTTGGCGATCGCCGTTAGAGCTTTTACTAATTCCACCGCCGACGGATAGCGAAACATCATATTTAAGGCGACCCCTGCCGCTTTCCGCTCACAGTGGGAGTGATCCAACAAAATCGTCTCCAGGTTATCGAGGGCGAGCTCAATCCATTCCGAGCGGGTCGGCTCCTGGAGAAACTTGATCCGAGGTAATGCTGCAAGGGTCATAGGCTTGGAGGGGATGGCGGACAAATCAACAGTATATAGTTTCCCTAACGTTGGCGCAGCGCCACGGCAATACTCCAAGATTCCCCTGCGGGGAGGCGCACCAACTGCCTATAATCTTGAGAGCAAAATTTATCCACGAAAGGCGATCGCCCATGAATTTCAATGTGAGAAAAAACAAACTGACTTGGTACATTACCGCTCAGATTGGGGTTTTGATGTTTCCCTTTGGCCTCTGCCTCCTGGGAGAATCGATCACCCGTCGCATCAATGGGGAACCCTGGTTTTGGTGGGGGACGGTGAGCCTAATTGTTGTCAATGCAGGTCTCGGGCTGATGATCGAAAGTGGTCTGATCGGTGGTTTCCCCCGCAACAACAGCGACGATAAAACAGAATCTTAAACTTTTCTCTTGGCGATGACTTTTACTCCTCCAACCAAACATACTGCAACAATTAACGGCCTGTCCCTGAGTTATTACGAATGGCATCCGGGCGGCGAACCCGTTTTGCTGCTCCATGGTCTTGCTGATCATGGTTTGGTTTGGGCACGGTTGGGGGAAAGCCTTGGGGAAAAATATCATGGGGTGGCCTTGGATCTCCGGGGTCATGGGGACAGCGGCAAACCAGAAACGGGCTATACTTTCGCCGATTACAGTGCTGATCTTGATGGGATTTGTAACTACTTCGGTTGGTCCAAGATTAACCTCCTCGGCCATAGTTGGGGGGCAAAAATTGCTGCTGTTTGGGCAACCCAAAATCCTGAGAAAGTGAAAAGTTTGATTCTCGCTGATCCGTTTTTTATGGGACAACTGCCCCTCTGGTGGCGCCATACCTTCCCCATTGGCTACCGGGTGCTACCCTTTTTAAAACTCCTGGGGCAGTTCGAGAGTTATCAACAGGCCGAGGCGATCGCCAAAAAACTCAAACAATATCGGGGTTGGAACGAGTGGCAACAAGCAATTTGTCGGGAAAGCTTTCTGGAAAATCCTGACGGCACCTGGACGAGTAAATTTGTGAAGCGCGCCTGCGATGAAATTTTGCTCGATATTCTCCGGATCAATGGCCTCACGCAACCCCTGACGATGCCGAGCCTCTTTGTGCAGCCAGAAGGGGGCTTAAACCGTCTTGAATTTCAGCTCAAGCCCTACCGCCAATATTTAACCAAGCTCCAATGGCAGAAAGTCTCCGGCAACCACTGGGCCCACATGGTCGCACCGGAAGCCTTTAATCAGGCGATCGCCAATTTTCTCGATTCTTTGCCCTAAGGAAAATCTTTTTCTTGCGACAATGGAAAGGTTGCTGTGTGATCGCCATTGTTGATGATCCTTTGCCTGAATCCCACCTGTTCCCAACCCCGCAACCCTGACCAGGGAAGATTTTGCACCGCCTGTGGTCAACCGCTGATGTTAGGCGATCGCTATATAGTCCGGCAAGTTCTGCACCAAGGCACTAAGGGACGCACCCTCTTGGGCATTGACCGGGGCACTTTTCCCGAAAGTTATTGCATTCTTAAGCAAGTTTTTCTGACCCAGAGCGTGCAGGCCCAGCAGTTTGTGGAAACGTTCCAGGAGAATGCGGCGCGGTTAAAAACGTTAGGCGATCGCCCAGAATTTCCGACAGTTTTAGGGATATTTTTACCGGAACATTGGCATCAAATTACGATTCCACCGACTCTTGTGTTTGAAAAAATTGCTGGGGAAAGTTTACGGCAGCGGCTCGATCTTATGGGGCCATTCTCCGAGGCAAAATTACGGGAGTTTCTCCAAGCGGTCTTGCCTTTAGTGCAAATTGTCCATGACCACGGGCTCATTCACCGGGATCTGAATCCGGATAATCTTCTGTTTACGCCAGCACAGCATTGGGCGATCGTCGATTTTACGGCGGCGAAGGTGACCTCAAAAATGGCCAGCGCGGAACCGGGCACCCTAATCGGTTCGGGAATTTACACCGCCCCAGAGCAACTGCGGGGTCAAAGTTATCCTGGCAGCGATCTTTACAGTCTGGGGGTGATCTGCCTGGAACTACTCACCTCAATTCATCCCTTTGATCTCTACAGTGTGCGGGAAAATCGCTGGGTCTGGCGGGATTATCTCACCACCCCCGTTAGCAATAATTTGGGGCATTTACTGGATCAAATGTTGGCTGAGGCCGTTGGAGATCGCCCCCAATCTGCCCAGGCGATTTTAGAAAAACTTTTGCCGGTTGCCCAGGCATCAAAACCAACATCGCCGGTTACGCCTGATTCATCCCCAGTGATCTCCCTAATTGAATCTCAGCCTGCGCCCCAATGGTCTTGTTTCCGTACCTTTACCGGTCACAGTGCCTATGTTACTGCTTTGGCATTTGCCTCGGATGGTCAGTTTCTCGCCAGTGCTGCCGCTGACCAAACCATTCGCCTCTGGGATTTAGACCGCCGTCGGGAAGTCCACTGTTTGCGGGGCCACCGGGGGATTGTCTCGGGGTTGACGTTTGGGGGCGATCGCCTCATTTCTGGCAGTTGGGACTACACCATTCGTCTCTGGGATTGGCACCGGGGAGAACAGACCGCTTGTCTCCAGGGAAGATCGACTTGGATTCAAGGGCTTGCTTGCTGGGAAAAAACAGGGCAATTAGCCACTTTGGGGGCCGATCAGGAAATCGTTGTCTGGGATTTAACGACACAAAAAATTCTCTACACTTTCACCGTACCAGGGGCCCAACTAATCCGGGCATCCCAGGCGAAAAATCAGCTTTGGCTCGCCCAGGGAAATGGTTTAACTTGCTATGAACAAGGCCAGTCTGTTCAAACTCTCCCGGAACATCAGGGAGGAATTCTTGATTTTCAAGTCAGTGCCGATGGTCAATTTTTAATCAGCACTGCCACCGATCAAACCCTCAAAATTTGGCCCCTCGCTTCCGGAAATCCCCCCCAAACCCTCCGCCTGGCCATACCGCTGACCACCCTGGCCCTAGGTCCAAACCAGCGTTTTTTTGCTGGCGGCGATCGCCAAGGAAACCTTTCCCTCTGGCAACTGGGTCAGGAACAACCTTTCGTCGAACTAGCCGCCCACAGTAGCGAAATCAAGGCGATCGCCATTGCCCCAGACAGTCAAGTTATTGCCACCGCCGCCGCCGATAAAACCATTAAACTCTGGCGATTCGGGATACAATGACCACCGAGCAAAAACAAGAATTTGAAACATAAAGCCCCATGCTACGAGCCGGAATCGTCGGACTGCCCAACGTTGGTAAATCCACCCTTTTTAATGCCCTCTGCGAAAATGCCAAAGCAGACGCGGCCAACTTTCCTTTTTGTACCATCGAGCCCAATGTGGGGGTGGTGGCGGTTCCTGATGTGCGCCTTGATGTCCTTGCCGACATTTCCAAATCCGCCAAAATTGTCCCCACCCGCATCGAATTTGTGGACATTGCCGGCCTAGTGAAAGGGGCCAGCCAGGGGGAAGGTTTAGGGAACCAGTTCCTTGCCAATATCCGTGAAGTAGACGCGATCGTTCATGTGGTGCGCTGTTTCGACGACGATGACATTATTCATGTGTCCGGTTCCGTTGATCCGATCCGTGATATTGAAGTGATTAGCTTAGAACTCATCCTTGCTGATCTGGCTCAGGTGGAAAAACGCCTCGACCGCGCCCGCAAACAAGCCAAGAGCCGTGCCAAGGAAGCCCTGTTAGAAGTAGCCGTTTTAGAAAAGATTTTGCCTGTCCTCGAAGATGGTCGTCCAGCTCGGGAAGTGTCCTTGGATGAGGAAGAAAAACTTGCGATCAAAGCTCTCGGTTTGCTGACCCGTAAGCCCGTAATCTATGCCACCAACGTTTCCGAGGAAGATCTCGCCGGCGGTAATGCTTGGGTGGAACAGGTCAGAGCATTGGCCCAAGGGGAAAATGCCCAGGTGGTCGTGGTTTCGGCCCAGGTGGAAGCGGAACTAGTGGAATTAGACGCCGCCGAAAAGAAAGATTTCCTCGAATCCCTCGGCGTAGAAGAAGGAGGTTTGCAATCTCTGATTCGCGCCACCTATGAACTGTTGGGACTGCGCACCTATTTCACCACTGGCCCCGAAGAAACCCGCGCTTGGACAATCCATGTGGGCACGAAAGCCCCCCAGGCGGCGGGTGTGATTCACACAGATTTTGAACGGGGCTTTATCCGGGCGGAAACGGTGGCCTATCAAGATTTGGTGGACTGTGGGGCGATGCCGGCGGCTAAAGAAAAGGGCTTAGTGCGTTCGGAAGGAAAAGAATACGTCGTCCAGGAAGGGGATGTGATGTTGTTCCGGTTTAATGTTTAGGGCAATGGTTTGGGGGAAAGTCTTCGCGCTGGGTTTGTTGTGCTGGTTGCTAGAGTTTAATCCGGTCTGGGCTGAATCCCTAGGCGATCGCCTTAGTCATTACCCCCAGTGGCAGGATCTACCAAGCTTGAACCCGGTGCAAACTGGAGAAGATCTGATTTATCCGGATTGGTTTGCGGGTACCTGGCAGGTCGCGAGTACCCTGATCGACCAGGTGGCTCCCCTCGCGCCGGATTTAGTCACCCCTGGGTTTACGGCGAATGAAGCCTTGATTGGTCAGCCCTTCCGCTTTCAGGTACGGTTCCAATCCCAGAGGAGTTTTCCTACGCAGCCCTTAGCTTTACCGAAACTTGCTTCTCCGGCAGCGATTGTGGCAGATCGGGCTTTTAATGGCACTGAAATTGCGAGGGCCTACCTAGGAGAAAAAAGCGTTAAACAAGTAATGGTAGATCCCCAGAATCCCAACCGCCAGTTAACGATTTTAAAAGGCGATCGCCGCCTCATTTCCACTGTCACAGGCCGCACCCAAGACCAACCGCAACCTGACCAGTTTTTTAGTAGTGAACTCACCCAACAGCAATTTCAAAGTAGCGAGCAAATTTATCTCAATCGCGTTGAAACAACCACCGCTTATCAGCGGGTCAACACCGATCAAATCAAGGCCAATCAAGTCACTGCCATTTATCTATCCCCCAGTGACCCCGACTTTTTCCAGGCGCAAAACCAGCCCGTGGCCCTCTACCATTACGATTTAAACCTGATCAAAATTTCCCCCTAAACTCAGCATCTCAATGTGAGGCGAACCATGAAAATTTTAGGTACCACAAAACTACTCGGCGTCATTGGCGACCCCGTTAAACATTCCTTTTCGCCGATCATGCACAACGCGGCAATCGCCGAACTGGGAGTGGATTATGTTTATCTCGCGTTCCCGGTGGCGGCGGCGGCTCTAAAAACGGCTCTGGATGGGTTTTGGGCGATTGATCTCCAAGGATTTAGCATCACCATTCCCCATAAACAGGCGATTATGGCGCACCTAGAGGCGATCGCCCCGGAGGCTGAACTGGTGGGCGCAGTGAATACTGTTTGGCGCACGGAAACCGGCTGGCAGGGGACAAATACCGATGTGGCAGGCTTTGTGGCTCCTCTGAAAGCATTGGAACGGGACTGGTCGAAGGTGACCCCGGTCATTCTTGGCAATGGCGGTGCGGCCCGGGCGGTGGTGGTCGGTTGCTATCAATTGGGTTGTCCGCAGATCCATGTCTTGGGTCGTGACCCGGAGAAATTGGCCCAATTTAGCGCCAGTTGGCAAAATACGCCTCTGGCAGGTAAGGTACAAACCCATCTTTGGGGCGATCGCCAACGGTTAATCCCCCAGACCCAACTGCTGATCAATTCCACCCCCATCGGCATGGCTCCCAAGGTCGATGCGTCTCCAGTCAGTGACGAGTTGATGGCCAATCTTCCCCCAGGGGCGATCGCCTACGATTTAATTTATACGCCTTCTCCTACCCAGTTTCTTAAACAAGCCCAGACCCAAGGCGCAGCAATTATTGACGGGAGTGAGATGCTTGTCCAACAGGGGGCGATCGCCCTAGAAAAATGGCTCGGTCAACCGGTTCCTGTCGATACTATGCGTCAAGCGTTACTTAATCATCTTGCTCGGTAAAATCAGAACCGGACAGATCTATCGGTTCCTCGATCAAAACTGCGTATGATAAAAGCATCTCCCTAGGCTAGGCCAGGGCCAACTCTCCCACTCTTCCTCGCCAGGCGCTCACAAAAGATAAATCCCCATGGGCCTATACAAAAGAGTCTATAGAATCCAGAGCATTAGTCCTTCTGACCTCGTGCTCAAACAAGGCATTGATAAAAACACAGCGATAATTCTTGCTTTCGTGCCAACCCTCGCGATTATTCTATGGCCAATTTCTGATTTTTTAGGCTATCGCTATGCCGTTTACTTGGTGGGTTTATTTGCCTACACTTTTATCTTTTTTCCCTTTTATTTAATGCCCTATGCCCGCTATCTCAAAGTGGATGCTGATGCCAATCAAATCATTTATTTTGAAGCCAATTTAATTCATTTTTTCCGGCCAGGACAACCCTGGTTTGAATTTTTGCCCCAGCCAAAACTCTATGTCCTTAATATTCCCCAACTGAAAACCCTCCACGTTACGCAATATGACACCCTCCGGCTTTTAGGGAATCAAGAAAAGCCCCTTTTTCCAGATTTCAAATTTGATAATATCTATGAATTGACCCGCACCGTCGTGAGAATTTCTCCCCTCGTTGATGCGGAGGTATTAGTTAATCCCTGGGAGGGTAATTATGGGAACCCTTATACCTATCTGCGCCGTAAACTAAAGGGAGCGAATATTACCTTTTCCACAGGAATGCTGGGTTCAGGCTTATTAGATGATGACTAAATTTGATTGGATCTCTGTGCTGGAAATACAAGCTTCAAGCAATAACTCTATGGCGAAGATTCTAGCTCATTGGGGAATTTTCCTTGACTAAAGACGCCATATTTTGGTGCACAGAACATCGCCAAGACAAAAAGAAAAGTAAGTAAAACAACGATCGCCCCGCCGGTGGAAATGTCGAGGTGATAACTTAAATAAGTGCCGAGCACACAGGAAAAAATACTACTGGCCGCCGAGATCCACAGCATGCAATCAAAGCGATCCGTGAGCAGATAGGCAATGGAACCGGGTGTTACCAGCATCGCAATCACAAGAATAATTCCTGCCGTTTGGAGGGCTGTCACAATAGTCAAAGCCAGCACCGACAACAGGGTGTAATACATCAGTTGGGTATTTAAGCCAATCGCCTTGGCGTGGTTTGGGTCAAAGCAAAACAGGAGTAAATCCTTACGGCGCAGGAGAATGATCACTAAGGTTAAGATGCCAGCGATGAGGGTTTGGATAATATCGCCCTGGGAAATACCAAGGACATTGCCAAATAGGATGTGAAATAGGTCGATATTGCTGGGAATTTTTGTGATCAACACCAGACCAAAGGCGAAGAACCCCGTAAAAATCACGCCAATCACCGCATCTTCCTTGAGGCGCGTTTTCGCTTTCACATAGCCGATCGCCACCGTCGCCCCAAAGCCAAAAATAAACGCACCAATGGCAAAGGGAATCTTCAACGCATAGGCCACCACCACCCCCGGCACAACGGCATGGGACACCGCATCCCCCATCAGCGACCAACCCTTGAGGGTGATGTAACAGGATAAAACCGCACAGACTAAACCAACAAAGACACTAACCCACAGGGCTTTCACGAGGAAACCGTATTGCAGGGGTTCGATGAGCCAATCCCAAAGAAAATTCATGGCTCCACCTCAGTATTCTGGACTTGGCCCAGGGGAGATTGGGGTTCCGGGGAGCAGTGGGCAGGCAGACTGCTTAGGGGTAAACCACCAAAGGTCATGACTAAATTTTCTTCGGTAAAGGTTTCGGCGGTGGTACCCGCAGCGAGGATCGTGCGGTTTAACAAAATGGTGCGATCGCAAAAGGTAGAAATCGAGCCGAGATCATGGGTAGAAACGAGGATCGTGTGGCCCTCATCCCGCAGTTGCAGCAGCAGATCGATAATGCTTTTTTCTGTTTTCACATCCACCCCCGTAAAGGGTTCATCCAGCAGGATAATCTTCCCTTCCTGGGCGAGGGCACGCGCTAAAAAGGCCCGTTTTTTCTGCCCTCCAGAGAGTTCCCCAATTTGGCGATCGCGAAAGTCCACCATGCCGACCCGTTCGAGGCTTTCCATGACGATCCGTCGGTCTTTTGGGCTGGGGATCCGTAACAGATTCATATAGCCATAGCGCCCCATCATCACCACATCAAACACACTCACCGGAAAGTGCCAATCCACCTCATCGGCCTGGGGAACGTAGGCCATCCACTGGTTTTTTTGCGCCTTCTGGACAGAGGTTCCCGCCACACGAATTTTGCCTGTAGTCGGCGGCAGAAAGCCCATGATTGCTTTAAATAAAGTTGATTTACCGCCCCCGTTAGGCCCGACTAACCCCGTAATGGTTCCGGGTTCAACGCGACAACTGGCATTGTAGAGGGCAAGGCGGGCAGTGCTGTAGGTGACGCTGAGGTTTTCAACGATGATTTCCAAGGGGCAAGGGATCATGGGTCTTAGGGTAGGGAGATGGATGGGAAAAACTTAGGGAGTTGGGGTATTGACACCAGCGAGGAGGCCATTGGCAATGGTGCGGGCATCGTATTCCAACAGATCGAGGAAGGTGGGGACAGGGCCGTCGGGGGTGGAGAGGGAATCGACGTAGAGGTTGCCCCCAAAACGGGCGCCGGTGGTTTTCGCCACTTCTTTCTGACCTTCATCGCTGACTGTACTTTCACAGAAAATCGTTGGTACATCGTTAGCTTCGACGGCGGCGATCGCCTTTTGGAGTTGTTTGGGGGTGTACTGCTGTTCAGCATTGATCGGCCAGAGGTAGATTTCTTCGAGGCCATAATCCCGGGCAAGGTAGGAGAATGCCCCTTCGCAACTGACAAGATAGCGTTGGGCTTCAGGAACTTGGGCTAAATCCTGGGCTAACTGATCGGCGATCGCCTGAAGTTTCTCGCTGTAAGCCTGGGCGTTGGCGTTGTAGGTGTCGGCGTTTTCTGGATCCAGGGCCACAAAGGCTTTACGGATATTTTCAACGTAGATCATGGCGTTTTTCGGGGACATCCAAGCGTGGGGATTTGGCTTGTCCGTGTAGGGGCCTTCGGCGATGGGGATTGGGGCAATACCTTCGGTGACAATGACCACAGGAATATCCTGTAAGTTGCCTAAAAATTGCTCAAACCAGCGCTCTAGGTTCATGCCGTTGTAGAGCAGCAGGTCCGCTTCCTGGGCTTTGACCAGATCGCTGGGAGTGGGTTCATAACCGTGGATTTCAGCGCCAATTCTGGTGATCGACTCAACGATCAGCTTGTCTCCCGCCACGTTCTGGGCCATGTCCGCCAAGATACTAAAGGTGGTGAGGACGCGCTTTTTCCCTTGGGTTTGGGGGCTAGTCTCGGTGGCGGTGGGGGATTCTGCGGCAGGGGGCGTATTGGACGGCGTCGTACAACCCGTCAGCCATAAACCACCACAAAGGAGGCTGAGGAAAATTAGGCGATCGCCCCGGGGCATAAACCGAATCATGAAACAATTATGAAAAGATTTCAGTTTGATTGTCTCATTTTTCTTTCATATTTGGGAAGCTCCCCCCAGGGAATCACGGCCTTGTAAACTTTCTTTACAAAAGGATCTAACTTTGGAGCCGCCGCCGCCAAAAGTGATTCTTAGATGTTGTTGTTCAGGGACTCCGGTTCTCGTCGATGGGGGATGTATGTTGGATTTATTTTTCGGGTTGGCTCAGGCAGCGTTAACACCTTTACCTGTGGTGGTGGCCCAAAGTTCTCTAGAAAGTGGGGCCGAGGCAAGTTACGATTCGGCGGCAGAGGCCTACAATGCAGGATTAAGTTTTCACCAGAATGAAGCTCTGTTTGAAGCCATGGCAGCCTACCAACAGGCGATCGCCTTAGACCCGAGTTTTGTTGATCCCTACATTAATTTGAGCTTGATTTACATCGGTTTCGACCAGCTAACGGAGGCAGCAACCCTTTTAGAAACGGTCTTGACCCTATCCGACCACCCGGAAGACCCCGCCAGTATCCATGCCCTCGCCCACTACAACCTTGGGATTGTCTACAGTCGCCAGGGAGACCTCGCCAAAGCCCAGACCCAGGTGAACCAAGCATTGGCGATCGCCCCGGATTTTCTGCCAGCTCAAACCTTGGCCCAACAGTTGCAGCGAGCTCCCTAGGCGACAAGGGTATCAAGGGTTCTTTGGATGACTTCCAGAGGCACGGTTATGAAATATTGCCTTTGGAATTGTTCCTCAAGGATCGCCGCTTTAAATTGTGTCCAGGTTTCCGGTTGATAAACCCTGGGAATCCCTTGAAAATGAACCAACTTTCCTTGAACTTCGGCAGTTAAACCCACATTTTTTAACGCGGCCAAACCCAAATGCAAAGGGCGATCGCCACAGCCGAGTTTTTCCTTTAATCGGACGAACTCAATACTCTGTCCATCTCCTAGGCAATATTTTCCAAGGCCGATCAGGGTCTTAAACAATTCCTCCGGGCTCGCTGGCTTGGGACAGCCATAATTTAACGCGAGGGGTTTCCCCAGGGTGATCGCCTCTTGGTAGGGTTGATACAGTTCCTGCCAGGTGGTTGGACAATCCCGGTACAGGAGATAATTTTGGGTTTCACCAAGCCGCTGGGACTGCCGCCGTAAATCAACTAATCTTTGCGACTGTGGGGACTGCATAATCCCAGTGGTGGGGGCGAGGGCGATGAGATGCACCACATATTCGTCTGTATCTTGGAAGCGGCTATAATCCAGTTCCACCACCGCATCTAAACCAGGCCCCTGCTGGAGATCTTCGGGTCTTCCCCAGAAAATGCCCTCAATGTCGCCGGTTTCATCCCAGAGTAAAAATTCTGTTTTCCAATAATTCACTTGGCGGTTTAGACGATCCTGGAGCTTCCGGGTGCTGAGCACATCTAGGCCACAATCTTTCACCAGAAAGCGCGGTTTCGGATTGCCCATGCCGCAGGGTTCAAGGTATTCCAACTCCCGAAAGAGCTTTTCCCCTAATTCCCTGATCCTGACCTCCAGATCCACTGTGACCATACCCCGCCCTTGGGACAGTTGGGGGCCGAGTCGTTGCCGTGCCTGCTGGTTGATCGCCGTCCTAAAGAGGTCTAAATTTTCCGGTCGAATACTCAAGCCCGCCGCAAAGGGATGCCCCCCGAAGCGATGGAGGAGATGGGCCTGGTCTTTCACCAAATCATATAAATCAAGGCCTTGTACCGAGCGGGCTGAACCTTTCCAGAGATTTTGATCGCGGTCATAGGTTAACAGGATCGTCGGCCGGCCAAAGGTTTGGGCAATTTGATTCGCCACCAACCCCAGGATTCCCCCCTGCCATTGGGGATGACACAGCACCAGCACCCCCGTCGTAGAAAGGTCTAATTTTTCCGCTTCGGCCTCGGCCTGGCGGCTGAGGGTTTTTTGGAGTTCCTTGCGACGGGTATTAGCGACCTCTGTTTGTTGGGCGAGGTAACCACAGCGTCTCGGATCCCGACTAGTCAGCAGTTCCACGCAAAAGTCCGCATCCCCATAGATTCGACTCACTGCATTAATCCGGGGCCCCAGACCAAAGGAAATATCCGTGGGGCGATCGCCTGTTTTCCGACAATTTTCTAGGAGGGCTTTAATGCCGGGGTGGACGACGGTTCGGGGGCTGAGTTGTTTTTTGAGTTGTTGAATGCCCCGTTGGGCCAGGTAACGGCAATCCCCCTTGAGGGCGACTAAATCCGCAATCAGACCAATGGCCACCAAATCTAACAAATTAGTGAGGGGCTGTTGGGGAATGTCCGGCAGGGTTTCATAGAGGGCTTCCACCAACTTGTAGGCCACCGCCACCCCGGAAAGATGGTAGAGGGGATGGGTAGCAGCAAAATAACGGGGATTGATAATCGCCACCACATCGGGGCGTACTTCCGGGAGGGTGTGGTGGTCCGTGACGATGATGTCTACACCAAGGGCCTTTGCGTAGGCAATTTCTGCGAGGTTGGTGCTGCCCGTGTCGCAGGTGACAATTAAACTAGCGCCCCAGATTTTCAGTTGTTCCAAACCCTGGTTGTTTAACCCGTGGGATTCCGTCAGGCGATTCGGCACATAATATTGCAGCTTGTCC
>JAYKIK010000036.1:0-15046 GCA_035284725.1 Synechococcus sp. | reverse complement strand
TAATCTCCCGGCCCTAGGGATTTAGCATCAAACCCGCCGTCAGTTAAAGGTTTCGTTCCCAGGGGCCATAACGCTGACTGTAGAAATCGAGGATTTGCTCAATTCTTTGGCGATCGCCTTGGGGGAGATTGGCCGGGTAACGGATGACCATTGCACCGATCTGACTGTGGAAATAATTAAATGTAGGCGATCGCCTCGGCTCCAGTTCTACCTCGACTTCGGTCACCTGTTGCAAATGGGCGGCCACCTCTCGATAGACCGCTAAAGGTAAATCTTCCCGCCCTAAACGTTCCGTGGTGAGTTTTTTTTCTGTAACCGAGCTTGTCACGCCGTCATCCTTCCACACTTGATCATTACGAGAAAGATTTTACCGTTCCTTGGGTTCAGGATAGTTCTCAAGCCTTAACCGCCAAAGGTGGGGACGGTATTACCAGGGTTCTCGGGGTTACTCGCTACGGAGGATGTTTCATTAAGTTTTTTCGGGATAATCCTGCCATACTGCTCTAGGAGAACTACCGGCACGCCCCGATTAAAGGTAATTTCCTTCACAAGCACTTGACCATTGGCTACATAATCTCCCACCTTCACATAGCGACTAAACTGTTCCCCATCGGCTTTGATCATCACATAGTCAATACCATTGAGCTGTACCACACCGCTCACAATGGTGTTATTGGCAGCGGTGGGTTCCGGCAGAGATGGTAACACCGGGCTAAAGTCTAGGGGGGCTGGCGGCGGGGCGATCGCCACAGCACCAGGAGCCCCAGGGGGATTTGGTAAACCGTTAGCAGTGCCTGTTCCTGGTTGCGCACCAGAAGCTGTGGGGGCTGGCGGTGGCGTGAGGGTCACCTGGGGAACAATGGGTAAATCCGCAAAGGGGTCAGGGCGACCTTCAGCGGTGGCCCGGCGGCGGGCATCGGGGTCCGTTGAAGGGATCAATACAGAATTCAAAGACTGGGCTGTGGCGGGGGGAAAGATCTCTGCGTCTGTGGCGGGCGTCGGAGCAGGAGCCGTGGCCTGGGGCGTTTCGGGGGTTGTGGGTTCATCACCATCACCACCACCACCGGGAAGTAGGGAGCAACTTCCCAAAGAAAGGCTCAGGGTGACAATGGGTAAGAAAAGAGACGCATGACGCATGACAAAATCCTCAACACAAAACGCAGGGGCAGGGTAGGAACAAAACTGTTTCCCGAAGGTTGCTTCCAGTTTAGAGGAAAGTGCCGGACTGGTTTCCACTGATTGGCGAAATTTAATGGTCAGTTGATGATTGTTTCGGACTTGTCGTTACTGTTCTGCAAACTACTGGATAGTTAGCTCTCAGTTTTCCTGGGAAATCTTGGACATTTGAGTCGGTTGGAAGGGTTGTATGAGCCAACGGACGAAGCGATAAATGTAGGAAAAAATCACAGGGACTACCACCAAGGTTAAAACCGTTGAAGTACTAAAGCCCCCAATGACGGCGATCGCCATGGGGCTGCGGGTGGCACCATCGGCACCGAGTTCGAGGGCAATGGGCAGCATCCCGGCAATGGTAGAAAGGGACGTCATGAAAATGGGACGCAAACGAGAGATCCCAGCATCCATGAGGGCCTGTTTGAGGCTTTTTCCTTCCCGTAAACCCGCGAGGCTAAAGTCCACCAGCAGAATGGCATTTTTGGTCACGAGGCCCATTAACAAGACAATCCCAATCAGGGCAAACAATCCTAGTTCTTTCTGGGTAATCAGCAACCCCAGTAATGCTCCACCAATGGAAAGGGGCAGGGCGGCTAAGATCCCAAAGGGATAGAGAAAATTGTTATAGAGCAGTACCAGAATCGCGTAAATACACATTATCGCTGCCCCTAGGGCCGTGAGGAAGCGACTGAAAATATCCCGCATAATCTCTGCGTCGCCGGCGGGTTCGAGGGTGACCCCAGCGGGTAAGGGACTCATCACGGGGAGGGCGTTGACCTGGGCAAAGGCATCCCCTAGGGAAATTCCCTCTAGGTTCGCGCCCACTTCCACTTGTCGGAAACGGTTAAAGCGATCAATTTGGGCGGAACCACTACCGAGCTTGAGTTCGGCGACGGCGGCCAGGGGCACGAGTTCACCGCGATTGTTGGGCACCTGGAGATTTTTTAGGGTTTCGATATTACTGCGTTGCTCAGGATCTAGTTGAACCCGGATCGGAATTTGGCGATCGCTCAGGTTAAATTTTGGCAAATTAAAATCATTATCCCCAATCAGCGCCAGGGAAGCAGTCCGGGAGATCGCTGCCACGGAAACCCCTAAATCCGCTGCCCGTTGGGGATCCGGTTGAATAATTAGCTCCGGTTTGACCAAGCTCGCACTGGAGGAAATATCCACTAAACCCACAATGCTACCCATTTGTTGCTCAAGGGTTGCAGCCGTTTCTAATAACAACGGTGCATCCTCACTCTTAAGGACGATGGATAAATCTTTGGAGCTGCCCGTGCCCCCCGTACTACGGAAGGAGACCCGTGCCCCTGGAATTTGCTGCAGTTCGCCCCGCATCGCCTGTTCAAATTCGGCTTGGGAGATGCGTTCCTCCCGGGGGATGAGGTTCACATAGATGGTGCCGCTGTTGACATTACTGGCCGTGGCCAAGACGCTCTGCACAGCGGGATGTTGTTGGAGGCGATCGCCCACCTGGGCCATGATTTGTTCACTGTCCTTGAGGGTTGCCCCTGGGGGCAGGTCAAAGGCGATCGTACTAATGCCGGTGTCGCTACTGGTAAAGAGTCCCGTGGGGATAAACGGCACGAGCTGCAAACTGCCAATAAAAAAAGCCAAGGCAATGAGTAGTGTGGTGACCCGATGGCGGAGGGCCCAGCCCAAAGCTCGACGATACAATCCGGGCTGTTGTGGACCGTCAAAAGCTCTCAATTTCGATTTCAGTAGATAAGCACTGAGCATGGGGGTCATGGTTGTCGCCACGAGGGTGGAAAACATTGTCGAAACGGCTACCGTCACCCCAAAGGGTTGGAAAAACTGCCCTGGGACACCGCCCATAAAAGCCACAGGTAAAAATACCGCCACAATGGTCGCCGTGGTCGCCACTACAGCTAAGCCAATTTCCTTTGCCCCATCCACCGCCGCCTGGAAGGGTTTTTTCCCCATCTGTAAATGCTGGTCGATATTTTCAATCATGCAAATGGCATCATCAACGAGGTTCCCGATCGCCAGGGCCAAAGCCAGGAGGGTCATGCCATTGAGGGTGTAGTTGAGGGCCTGCATCACAAAGAACGTCGGCACAATGGACAGGGGCAAGGCAGCGGCGGTGACGAGGGTGGCTCGCCAATCTTTCAGGAAAAAGCCCACGGTGATCACGGTGAGGATACAACCCGCCCAGAGGGCCATAATCGTGCCATCGTAGGAAGCTTGGATTTCCGTGGCCCGGGTGAAAATCAAATCAAACTGTAAATCTTTCGGTAAGGTGGTCTGGAGGTTGGCGATCGCCTTGCGAATCCCTTGATCAACACCCACAACGGTACTGCCTGGGCTCCGGAGCACAGAAAAGGCGACCACGGGTTCATTGTTGAGGGTGGCGGCGACCCGGGGTTCCCGGAAACTGTCTTCTACCCGGCCCAGATTCTCCAGGGAGACCAAATCCCCATTGGGTAAGGTGATGGGATATTGCTGCAATGCTTGGATACTGGCTGCGCTGCCGAGGGTGCGGACATTTTGCTCACTGCCCCCCAGTTCGAGGCGCCCCCCCGGACGGTTCACATTAAATTGGGCGATCTGGTCATTCACCTGGGTTGCAGTAATGCCCAGGCTTTGTAACAAATTAGGGTCGAGGTCGATGCGAATTTCCCGGTCAACGCCCCCCAGCCGCTGGATTTCGGCGACACCTGCCACGTTGGTCAGTTCCCGGCCGATCCGGCGATCAATTAAATCACTCAGTTCTTCCACGGTGCGCTGGTCGGAGGAAAGGGCATAAATCATCACAGCACCGCCGGCAAAGTCCAGTTTTTGGACAATGGGATCGGTAATGTCCTGGGGGAGGGAGGAACGGATCTGGGCGATCGCATTGCGCACGTCGTTGGTGGCTTGGTCGGTGTCGGTACCCAGCTCAAAGTTAATCACCGTCTGGGAATTACCATCGGTCACGGTGGAGGTAATTTGATCCACATTGGCAAGACTAGCGACGGAATCTTCGATTTTTTTGGTAATTTCCGTTTCAATTTCCTCTGGGGCAGCGCCGGGCTGACTCACGCTCACGGTGACGGCAGAAATGTCGATATTCGGCGTGTTATCAATGCCAAGGTTAAAAAAAGAGTAAACCCCCACAATGGTCATCACGAGGAAGGCCATGAGGGTCGGCACCGGATTTTTGATGGACCAGGCGGAAAGGTGAAAGGACATACCGCAGTTAATTACTGGAATTATTGAGATTTGTTACGGATTCCATTCTAGGCATAGTTCCGGCGAAAGGGGATCGCTAGTTGTTGATCCGGAGGCAGGAACCCTGCTGATCTTTATAAACCTCGATGCGGCTCTGGAAGGCTTCTTTGAATTGGGGAATGTGGGTCACGGCTAAAATACAGGCAAAGTCGTTGGCGATCGCATTAATGGCAGCAATCAAGCGACCACACCCCTCGGCGTCCTGGGTACCAAACCCTTCATCAATGACAAGCATTTGGAGCGTTGTCCCCGAACGGTAAGCGAGGAGTTTAGCGAGGGCCAAGCGGATGGAAAAATTGATCCGAAACGCTTCTCCCCCGGAATAGGTTTCGTAGGCACGTGTTCCCCGGGCATCGGCGATGAGAATCTCAAGGGTATCGATCATCTGGGTTGCGTTTTTCTTGGTGCCTTTTTTTGCCTTTTGGGTGAGAAATTGCACATGGAATTGGTATTCCGTCAGGCGACCGAGGATTTGGTTGGTTTCCGCTTCCAGTTGGGGCAGGGCATTTTCAATCATCAGGGCCTGGATGCCATTTTTCCCGAAGGCAATGCTGAGTTCCTGGTGGATGCGGTGCTGGTGCTGGAGTTCTTTGAGGTCTGCTTTACCCTGGGTTTGGGCGGTGGCGATCGCCTCTAGGTTTTCCAGGGATTGTTGCAGTTGACCCCGCCGGGCGATCGCCGTTTCTAGGGTTTGGCGACAGGCTTGCAGTTGGGTTTCTAGGGCATTAATCTCGTCCTGGTAATCATCCAGGTTAGTCAGACCGTCCTGCAATTGGGTAATTTGTTCGGCAAGTTGGGCTAGTTCCGTTTGGGCGATCGCCTGGCGTTGGTGGAGTTCTTCCCGTTGGGCAGTGAGGTTTGTGTGTTGTTTCTGGGCTTGGGTTAATTCTAGTTTCCGTTGTTGCCAAATTTGCGCTTGCTGGAGTTCCTGGCGGAGTTGTTGATGGGCAGTGCGGTCATAGCCTAGGGTTTCGAGTTGGGCGGTGAGGGTCTGGAGTTGGGCCTGTAGGGGAGATGTTTGGTGATATTGCCGGAGTTGATCCTGGTACTGTTGGAGTTGGGCTTGGCATCGAGGGATTTCCTGTTGGATGGTAACGAGGCGTTGGCGGGTGTTTTCCCGTTCGTTTTGTTTGATTTCGGCCCAGCGATATTGTTTTTCCGTTTCCCGGGCGATCGCCAATTGGGATTCATCGTAGTCTAGGGTTGCTAATTCGGCTTGCACTGCTGCTAATTCCGTGCGGAGGTCTTCAGCATAGGCTTCAAACCGGAGCGATCGCCCCAGGGCTTCGGCATCTTGGTCGAGCTGTCTGAGCTGTTTTTCCAGGGCTTGGTTGGTTTCGATGGCCTGTTCGAGGCGGATCAATTGTTGCTCATAGTTATCGTAAGTGGCCTGTACCTTATTGGCGTTGGCAAGTTCCTGATGATAGTCCTGTAGCCGTTGCTCACAGCGTTGGAGCTCATTTTGGAGGATCTGGATTTCGGTTTCCGTGGCACTGTACTGGGTTTTAGTCTTTGCCATCACGTGCTGATGGTGGTCATGGTCGAGGTGTTGTTCACAGAGGGGGCAAGTGGCACCGGGTTCCTGGAGGAGGGCCAATTTCTGTTGCAGTTCCTGGAGTTGTGTTTGACAGTTTTGTTCGGCATCCCGGAGGCGGAGCTGTTGGGTGGAAATGTCCTGTTGTTTTTCCTGAATTTCACCGAAATACTTTTTCTGGCGATCTAGATCCGCCATGGTCTGGTCTAGTTGTTGCAATTCCTGCCGCTGTTGGGGAATTTGGGCAATTTGGGCAGCGAGTTTCTCCCGCTCCCCTTGGCAGGCTTCCAGCTTGAGTTGGATAGTGGTGGCCGCCTGGGCGATCTGATTTTCCAGCTGTTGTTGCCGTTGTTGGAGGGGTTGGGCGTTGCTTTTGACCGCTTCGAGACGGGTAATTTCTGCTTGAGCGACAGCCAGTTGTTGGAGGGCGGCGGTGGGGTCAGGAATAGCGGCGATCGCCTGTTGGAGTTCCTGTTCCTGCTGCATCAGATTTTGGAGGCGTAACTCCTGTTGTTGTACCTGTCGCTGTAGTTCGTTTTCCGCTGCTTGAATCTGTTGGCCCAGGGTTTGCTGCTGTTGCTGGAGGTCTTGGTACTGCTGGGATTGTTGGTTGAGTTGTTCTTCCTGGTGTTGGAGGGTTTGCCACCGTTGGAATTCTGCCTCGATGGTCGCCGCTTGTTCGATTAGGGCAGTGTTTTGGTCGAGTTCCCGTTGGTGCTGTTGGGCCTGGGTTTGTAGACGGGTCAGTTCCGTTTGGCGGCGATTATGTTGCTGTTGGAGGGTTTGCAGCTGTGTATCGAGAAGTTGTCGCTGTTGGTCGATCGCCTGGAGTTTTTGGAGTTGCTCCTGGAGTTGGCTTTGCCGTTGTTTCTCGGTGGTAATGCTCTGTTCCGTTGCGGTCAGTTCGGTCTCAAGGTGGGGTTTGGCCTCGAGTTGCTCGACTTGGGGGGCAAGACTTTCTTTTAATAATTCGGCCTTGAGTTTAAATTCCTTGGCTTTGTCCTTGGCGAGGGTGGCGAGGGTTTCGTACTGGTCGAGCTTGAGCAAATCCCCCAAAATCTTCTTGCGGTCGGCAGGTTTAGCGACCATAAATTCATCGGCGTGGCCCTGGCGCAGGTAGGCAGAATTGATAAAGGTGTCATAGTCGAGCTTTAATTCCTCGTCAATGAGGTCTTGGGTATCCCGTAGGCCTTTCCCCGTGAGGGTTGTAAAATCCCCCGAAGGCGATCGCACTTGAAATTGTAAAGAGCCAGCCTTTCCCCGGGAGCGCAGCCGAATAATCCGGTAGGTTTGGCCATGGCAACTCAACTCAAAATCCACCCGGACCTCTGTTTCCCCCATGTGAATGACATCATCCGCACTAGAAGTACGACTTTTCCCCCAGATGGCCCAGGTAATTGCTTCGAGGAGGGAAGATTTTCCCGCACCATTGGGGCCACAGATACAGGCGGTGTGAAAACCGGTAAAATCCAACACTGCATCCCGGTAGCTGAGGAAATTTTTCAGGGTGAGCTTGAGGGGTGTCATGGGACAGAAGCAAGGTAGCACGCTTAAACACTAATGCCCATCATATCCCTGTTGCTGGGTTCGCGGGGGATAAAGAATTCTCTGGCCTCTGTGGCATACCCAAAGGTGACTGCTACCATGGACGCAGAGAAATCGGTGGTAGTCGGAAACGTTTTGCCCTGATTGATGGTCTACTGTTCCAGTTCTCCCCCCAGATGCCCCATGAAAAAGTTTTTTTTAACTGCTTGTGCCCTCCCAATGGTGGCGATCGCCCCTGAGGTACAAGCCGAGAACCTCACCCACCTGAGCCAACTGCTTTCCAGTCGCCAATGCCAAAACTGCCAACTAACCCGTGGTGGTTTAGCCAATGCTCGCTTAGATGGGGCCAATCTTCGGGGGGCCGATCTGCGTCAAGCAAACCTTAGCCGCGCTGACCTGAGTTTGGCGGATCTGCGGGGGGCCAATTTAACAGGGGCGTCCTTGGTGGGGGCGAATCTTTCGGGGGCCAATCTCGAAGGGGCTATTTTAGACGGGGCCGATCTCCGGGAGGCTTATTTGGCCGGGGCGAATTTTACCAATGCTTCCCTCCGAACTTTTTATATTGCTCGGGCCGTGGGTTTGTTGGATGCGCCTGTGCCCGCTGAGCAGCTTTATCAATGGGGCTTTGTGGAAGGGGAAAATAAAAACTACCGGATGGCGATCGCCTATTACGATGCCGCAGCGAATCGAGAACCGGACAATGGGGCGATTTATCTCTCCCGGGCGATCGCCCGTTACCAATTGCGGGATTTTGCCCAAGCCCAACAGGATGCTACCTTTGCCCAAACCCTTTTTACCAGCCAAGGTTCCACGGTGGGGGTAGATGCTAGCCAGCGATTACTGGATGAAATTGAACTAGCCTTGAATCCTAAACAAGAATCAGGAAACAGTGCCGGTAATATTCTCAGTGCCATTAGCTCCGTACTGCTGCGCTTTTTCTTCTAGGACAGTGAACTACCTAGCACCGAATAAAAGCTTGGCTCATCCCCATTGAGGAGAATCGACAAGGGCGGGATGTCCGTGTTGTTGCTGAGTTTACCGAAGCATCCGTTCGGCTGACGCTCACGGAAGCCCGAAGCTGAATTAAAATTACAGCGTTCGACGACTCGACGACTCGACTGAGCTCGCCGAAGTCTGAGCGGCTCGAGTGAGCCCTTCGGGTCGAGCCTCAGGGTCGAGACCTCGCCGAACTCTCGCCGAACTCGCGAGACTTACTGCCTTCCGAGCCCACCTTTAGTTAAGGGTTCAATCCCCTTAGATTCAGAACTGTCCGAGGTCAAAATCATCTGCATTAGCCAGATCAAAACTCGTTGAAAAGGCTTCCTCTAGATCAACGCCCAGGGTGGGATTAGTCGGAAAGGTTCTGCGGGGTAGCGTCATTTTGGCGGTGAAGCGACTGAGTAAATTTTGGGAAGATTTGCTTGGTTGGGTTTGGTGTTTTTCTGTCAGGGTTGTGGTGTGGGTTTCCTTCGCCGTGTTGGTCTGCCGTTGTGTTGGGTCTGTGGTTTCAGTCGGTCTGGTAGTTGAAGACGTGCGAGAAAAGGGGTTTTGAGTTGTTTTATGGAGTTGATCCGGGAAAAGATGCTCAACAAAAAAACGCATGGTATTGGGTTTGACATAGCCTTTTAGTACAGCGATTTCCCCAAACCGGAGCGATCGCCCCCAGGTGTCATGTTTTTGGGACTGGAGAATATCTTCTAGCTGCTCCTGGGTGATGAGATGGGCTTCCAGGAGATATTGACCAATCTTGCTCCTTTCCGGTTGGGAATGGCGCAACTCCCAGAGTAACTCGAAAAAATCAATGGTTTCCTCTGCAGCCCAACCCCGTAACGATAAAACGTCCCCCAAGGACATTTCTGGATGTACCTGTAGATCATGGCGTGCCACCTGGGCCTGGACTTCCGTAAGTAGCCCGGCCTGGATGAGGGTGTGAATCAATTTATCCATAGCGATTGGATTTGAGCGCAGTAAAAAACTTTTGTGGGGTAGGAAAATCTAATCGAAGAATAGAAGCAGGTGTCGGGATTTTAAAAATTGTGTGATGTATTTGCTTTATATCTTACACATTCCTAGGCTCAAAATATAAGCCCAAATTAACACTTCAAAAGTATCAGTATTAGCAAATAATGTCTCAGGTCATTGAGCTGAATCATTTTAAAATCTGACTTTTATTTGCCTAGTAAAGGTTTGCGACCGTTTTTAAAAATTCATAATATTCATATTGTTCATATTTTTAGGACGGTAATGGGCCAACATTTCCTAGGGGAAATCCCTGTTTTTTGGGATATGTTGTCTACATAATCTTTTCAAGATAGAGAACAGTCATCACCCATCGATTAAAACCTTTTACAATACCCCCATGGAAAATCGTCTCCCCCCTGAACTCTGGGAAAAGAAAAACCATGGAACTCTACAACCGGATTGTGTTGCCCCGGCTGCTGGATTATGTGATGCATCGTCAGGCGATCGCCCAACAACGGCAGGTACTCCTTGAATCAGCCCAGGGGGAAGTGCTTGAAATTGGTTTTGGTACTGGCGCGAACTTACCCCATTACAATGCCCAGGTTAAACGGTTACAGGTGGTGGAACCGGAACGGATGTTACCCCAGCGGGTGGAAAAACGCATTCAACGCAGTGGCCTCAAGGTGCAATGGCACCGCCTACGGGGGGAAACTTTACCCTTCGAATCTGGCTGTTTTGATACGGTGGTGAGTACCTTCACCCTCTGTAGTGTGCAGGATCCCGTCCGGGTGCTGGCGGAAGTGCGCCGCGTTTTAAAAGCTGATGGCTATTTTTTGACCCTGGAGCATGGCCTGAGTCCCGATCCGGCGATCGCCCGCTGGCAAAACCATCTTAACGGGGTGATGAATTGCTGTGGTGGGGGCTGCAACTTAAACCGACCAATGGCTTCTCTCTTTGCGGCGGCTGGTTTTCGGGTGAAAACCCTCCAGGAATTTTATCTACCGGCTTTACCGAAGATTGGTGGCTACCTCACCATGGCGAAACTTACTCCTTAGGGATTATGGGTTTACAGGATGTTCCCAATTCTTTTAAAGTAAGAACGATTATCATTTTAAAAACTAAGGAAAAATCACTGTGCGATCGCCAATGACCTCTTCCCTGGCGGTAGTGGGCTGTGTGGGACTGTTGTTCGGTTGTGGAACAGAGACGCCGACCCAAACCAATCCAGCAACACCGGAGACCGTCACCCCGGAAGTAACAACCTCCCAGCAGAATCGCCTCAAAATTACGGTCAGTATTCTCCCCCAGAAGTATTTCGTCGAGAAAATCGGGGGCGATCGCGTCCAGGTTTCTGTGCTAGTTGGGCCGGGTATCGAAGCGGAAAATTATGAACCCAAACCCCAGCAGCTCCGGGAACTCAGTGGGGCTAATGCCTACATTGGTATCGGGATTTTCTTTGAGGATGTGTGGGGCGATCGCCTCCGGGCGACCAACCAGGAAATGGCTTGGTTAGATGCTTCCGAAGGGATTGAAAAAATT
Organism: Synechococcus sp.; assembly: GCA_035284725.1. GTDB lineage: Bacteria > Cyanobacteriota > Cyanobacteriia > Cyanobacteriales > MRBY01 > MRBY01. The sequence continues at coordinate 4,059 of JAYKIK010000036.1, read as the reverse complement.
CCCCTCCTGGACCATCACCACCACGAAGGGGACGGCCATGACCACGGGACAACCAAAGAGGGTGAACTCCTCGACCCCCACACCTGGCTTTCTCCCCAGCGGGTAAAGCAACAGGCCCAGAATATTTATCAGCTATTGGTGCAACTGGATCCCGACGGTGAAACGGTTTATGCAGAAAATCTGGAGAAATTCCTCACGGAAATTGACCAGCTAGATCAAACCATCCAGGAACGGCTCGCCCCCCTAAAAAATCGCACCTTCTTAGTCCTCCACCCCGCCTGGGGATATTTTGCGGCGGACTATGACCTAGAACAGGTTTCCATCGAAGTGGAAGGTCAGGAACCCAGTGCCGCTGAGCTGGCTGACCTGGTCAAGATTGCCCAGGAAAAACAAATTCGCACGATCTTTGTGCAGCCCCAATTCAGTGGCCAAGCGGCCGAGGCGATCGCCCAGGAAATTAACGCCACCATCGTTCTCCTCGATGATCTGGCCCCCAACTGGTCAGAAAATATGTTGGCGATGACCGATGCCTTGATCAAAGCCAGTAACCCGACGGAGTAACCCTATGGAAACAGTGATTTCCCTCGAACAGGTCTGGGCCGGTTACCCGAAAACCCCCGTCCTCGAAGATATCAACCTCACGGTCAATGCCTTAGATTTTGTTGGTCTCATTGGCCCCAATGGTGGTGGAAAGACAACCCTCATTAAGGTACTGCTCGGTCTGGTGCAACCCCAACGGGGTACGGTGAAAATTCTTGATCGCCCGGTCACCCAAGGCCGTCGTTACATCGGCTATGTGCCGCAATTGCTGGAGTTAGACCGGGAGTTTCCGATCCAAGTGCGTGACGTGGTGAGCATGGGACGTCTGGGGAAACGGAAATTATTCCATCGCTACAACCGCAAAGACCGGGAAATTGTTCAGCGCTCCCTGGAACAGGTGGGGATGGCTAACAAAGGCGATCGCCCCATTGGCGAATTATCCGGCGGCGAAAGACAACGAGTGTACATTGCCCGGGCCTTAGCTTCGGAACCCCAAATTTTGCTCCTCGATGAACCCACCGCCAATGTGGATTCCCATGTGCAAAACAGCATTTATGAGCTCCTTAAGGAATTGAACCAAACTATTACCATCGTGATGATTTCCCACGATTTGGGGGCCATTTCCACCTATGTGAAAACCGTCGGTTGCCTCAATCGCCGTCTCCATTACCACCATGACCGGATCATTACCCCAACGATGATCGAACAAACCTATCAATGCCCGGTGGATCTCATCGCCCATGGTATCCCCCACCGGGTTTTTCCAGAACACAGCGATGGCATTACCGCTGTCACCCATTCCCATTCTGACTATTGTGATCACAACCATGCTTGAAGCCCTCCAGTTCGACTTTATGCAAAATGCCCTGATGGCGGGACTCCTGGTAAGCATTGCCTGTGGGATTATTGGCACTTTTGTAGTGGTGAACCGTATTGTGTTTATCAGTGGTGGCATTGCCCACGCCGCCTATGGGGGGATTGGCCTCGGTTATTTTTTCCAATTTAATCCGGTCTGGGGGGCGATCGCCTTTGGTCTGGTTTCGGCCCTAGGTATGGGCTGGGTAGAACAACAAACGAAGCAACGGGGGGATACCCTGATCGGTGTGATGTGGGCGATTGGCATGGCGATCGGGATTATTCTGATTGACTTTACCGAAGGTTACAAAGCGGGGTTAGAAAGTTATTTATTTGGCAGTATTTTGGCGGTGCCCCGGGGAGATCTCTGGATTATGTTGGGAGTCGACTGCGTGATTGTTGCCCTCATTTCTCTCCTATACAAAGAACTCCTCGCTATTTCCTTTGATCCAGTGTTCGCCACAACCCGTAACCTACCGGTGCAGACTTTATACTTAATCCTTGTGGGTTTGATCGCCCTAACGGTGGTGATGGTGATGCAAATTGTCGGCTTAATTATGGTGATTGCCCTACTGACAGTCCCTGCGGCGATCGCCGGCCAATGGCAGAAAAAAATGACCCACATGATGGCCCTCGCCAGTGCCCTAGGGATGCTTTTTACCACTGTGGGATTGGGGCTGTCCTACCGCTTTAATCTCACCTCCGGCGCCACGATTATCCTAGTTTCAGGCATTGCCTATCTGATTAGCCTCGGTCTCAAAGCCCTGGGCGATCGCCGCACCATTCAACCAGAAGTCTAATGTCAAAAAAACTCACCAAGAACCAAAAACAAATCCTCCAATTGATCCAGGCCAAGGAAGACGAAATCAGCGCCCAAAATCTCCATTTCGAGATGCAACAGGCAGGCCTCAAAATTGGTTTGGCAACGGTCTACCGCGCCCTCAAACTGCTCAAAGTGGAAGGGCAAATCCAAGAACGGGTCACCCCCGAAGGGGAATCTTTCTACAGCAAAATTGATGTGGCGGAACATCACCATCACCATCTAAATTGCGTCAACTGCGGCCAATCCTACCCCCTCGACATTTGCCCCATCAGCCAAAAAATCACCGACTGGTGCCGCAACCAACAATTTAAGGTCTACTACCACACCCTAGAGTTCTTCGGTCTCTGTGCCGACTGCCAGACTCAAGCAGACAATTCTGAATGTTTTAACGCCAACTGATAATAGGCTTTGGCATGGTCAATCAATTCTGCCGCTTGCTCATCGGTTACATCCTTCAGGCGTTTTGCGGGGACACCCACCATTAGCGATCGCCCTGGGACATCCTTCGTCACCACACAACCCGCGCCGATAATACTGCCAGCGCCGACCCTAACCCCATCCAAAACCACTGCCCCAATCCCGATAAGACAACCCGTTTCAATGTGGGCACTGTGAATGACTACCTTGTGGCCGATGGTCACATAATCTTCAATAATTGTCAGTTCTCCCGGATCGCCATGGAGCACCGCTCCATCCTGCACATTGCTAAAGTGGCCAATCTGAATGGCTTCTAAGTCACCCCGCACCACAGCCCCATACCAAACGCTGGAACCTTCGGCGAGACTGACATTCCCGATTACCGTTGCATTGGGTGCCACAAAAGCGGCTTGACTAAAATCGGGGGTAGCGAGGGAAATATTTGACCAGGCAGACATAAGAACTTGGGCGGAAGTTTCTTTCATTCTAGGATGAGTTAGCCCGCTATTCTTTCACCATATTTCTAATGCTGCACCAATACCAGAGAGCGCTACAGATCCAAACCCAGGGGAAATCCTTTCACACAATGACGGCCAAGATTGAGTCCTATGTGGCGGAATCAGGGATTAAAACGGGCCTATGCGTCATTTTTGTGCGTCATACCTCTGCTTCGTTGATTATTCAGGAAAATGCTGATCCGGATGTGCTGCTGGATCTGGAAAATTTCATGGCGAAACTGGTACCGGAAGACGGTCGCTCCTACATCCACAGCGCCGAAGGCCCCGACGATATGCCCGCCCACATTCGCTCGGTCTTGACCAAAACCACTGAACAAATCCCCATTGCAAATGGTCGTTTGGTCTTAGGCACTTGGCAGGGTATTTATCTTTGGGAACACCGCAGTTATCGCCATACCCGGGAAATCGTGGTGCATATTTACGGGGAAAAATAGGCCCGGAGCATAGTTAAATCCAGTTGAATTTTTGTATCGATCAATTGTCCCTCGGTGAAAAGGCGATCGCCACTGACCCAAGCCTGCTGCACGGTAAATTTATACATCCGTCGGGGAGAGGGACCGAGATAATCCTCTGCTTGGCGCGGTGTCGGTCGTTTAGCGCGCTGGTCGAATAATCGCAAAACTTGCTTGAGGAGTTCTAATTCGGAGAGTTCCGTGGCGTTTCCGGCGAAAAAAGCGGCCTTGATGCGTGCAGCATCGTACACCGTGACCATCGCTCGCCCGTGGTTATGAACTAAATTTTGGGAATGTTGGGCGGCGATCGCCGATGACCAGTAGAGGTTCAAATCCTGATCCCACACAAATAGCAGGGGACTACCCCAAGGAAATCCAGCCGATGAGCAAGTGCTGAGGGTGCAGTAAATTTGGGTTTCTAGTAAATCTTTGACCAGGGCGATCGCCTCTGGAT
>JAYKIK010000035.1:0-5671 GCA_035284725.1 Synechococcus sp. | reverse complement strand
GGATAGAGGGGGCCTAGTTGTTCGTTACCATTGGTATCAAAGTCGCTATGGCAGAGATAAATTTGGTTATCAGTGCGGGCGAGGAGGTCTTGAACAATGTCTTGGAGGCGTTGGCGATCGCCTTTTTGTTCTATCGAGATTGACCAGGGTTGACCGTCCCAGTTTCTGAGGAAAACCCCATAGCCAAAGAGGGTCGCCGCCCCACCTTTTTCCCAGAGACGGGAACCGGCATCAAGCCAAAATTGGTAGGGATGATGGAGTCGGGCGGTGCGGTATTGAAAAATTGTCGCTAAGGTAATGCCGTCGGGAGCTTGGTGGTTGAAGTTGTACTGGGGTCGGGGATTAGCCGTCAGGGTTTCGGCTTGGATCAGTTGCAATAATTCCCGTAGCTGGTCGGTAATCGGTTGGATGCGATGAAGGCGATCGCCACATTGCCAAAAATGTTGGGCTGTTTCGCTCAGTTCCCGCAGGATGGCCAGTTGGTCATAGTGGGGCGGCAGTTTCTGGAGGTAAAACCCCTGGATGGCCTGGTTGAGGGTCTGCAAAATCCCCTGGGGGGTGAAATTATCTAGGGTCTGGGTTTGGGCAATCCACTGGCGAATTTCCTCGTAGGCTTGGCTGGCTCGGTACCCAAGGCGATCGCCCCGGGGCATGGTTGTAAGGGGTAATAACTGGGGGCGTTCGGGGTCAGGCTGAAAACAATAGTCCACCAGTAGCCCTGCCCGCACGGGATCAATTAAGGGTTTTTCGGCGGCGGTTTGGGAGAGCATAATCAGCATTTCCGCCACGTCTTGCCCTTGGATCAGGCGACCACTGCCCGGATAAATCAAGGCTAAAAGGGTCAAAAGCGATCGCCCCCAGGGAGAGCTATAGATCGGGCGTTGTTCCTGGAGAGGCACGAGGGAAATCGCCACCGCTGTGAGCTGATCCATCAAAGTGTAGCGGGCAACTTCATCTAACCCCGGAGTAATAATCGCAATTTCTGACGGTTCTACGCCTTTTTCCTGCACCAATGCTTGAATATGTTCACAGACTTTAGTCAATAGTTGCGCCCGGGAAATGCTTTGGATCGATTCAATTTGCTTCGGTAACTGATCGCTAAAACCCGGTTTTTCCAAAAAAGTTTGCACCTGTGTCCCTAATACTCCGGCTAGACCTGCGGGCTGTGTCACCTCAATCATTTGACAACGTTGGGCTAATCCTTGCCAATGTTCTGGATCTGCGCCCAAGCCAAGACGCACCTGACCGACAGGATTTTCCGTAAAGATCCCTGTGCCCCCCTGATCCAGGAAAATGGCCGCTAAATCTTTGGCGATCGCCGGATAGTCCTGTACATCATCGGCAAACATCGCCCCAAACCGTTGCCCCAAGGAGGCGCAATATCGCTCATTTTTCAGTAAATATTGCCCATACAGACCATAAATAATCCCATAGGTGAGAAAACCCCGTTCTAAGCACCAATTCTGCCACTGCACTATTAACTCACCAGCGGTTTCCGTAAATTCTTCCAGCCGCGTCCCAAACCCTTCTAGCGCCACTGCCCCCGACAATAACGATAAATTACCTTGAATGAGCCGTTGGGGGATCTGTTCTGGATCAATACCCGCCGCCCCCGCCAGCAAAAGCAAATCTAACAATCGACGTACCAAACGACTCTGCCACCGTTCATGGGCGGGCAAGTCCCAAGTTTCTAAGGTGTCTGACCACAGTTCCCGCGCTAATTTTTGTTCCATCTCTGGCCGCAAGCGCAGGGGAAACCGCGGCGAAATCTCTAATTCCTTACAAAGCAGCGGGAAAAACAATTCTACTTCGTCGGCCATAAATCCCACCGGCGTTTTACTAACAAAGGGATAGTTACAGCCCATTTCCCGATGGATGCGATCCGCTAAAGACTGTTGATTGCGGTTATTGGCCGCCAACACCAACACCCCCGGTAAGGCGATCGCCTTTTGATCCTGCCCCTCTACCCATGCCCGTAACTGTGCCACCAGCCCCGTCGTTTTCCCCGACCTTGACTGTCCCCGTAACCAAATCGTCCCCATAGGTTTCTAGCAATTCCCGACAATTCTTCTACAATGATCACCTAACACAACCTCCCCTTAAAAATCCTCCCTAGAGGGAGGTGGCCGAAGGCCAGAGGGTGTCCGTTCCCTAGAGGGAGGTGGCCAAAGGACGAAGGATGTCCGTCCCCAGGAGGGGAACCGGAGGAGTGTCTGGAAATTACGAAAACCATCAAACCACATGAATAACTTCATCAAAAAAGCCCGCCGTTGGTTTTATGACACCCCAGACCGTGCCCTGGAGCAAGCCTACCGGGCGGCCCTCAATATCCAGGCCCTTGAACTCGAACATTTCGGCGGGAAGCCTGTCGCTAGTCGTAATGCTGACTATAGTGACAGTGTAATTGGTTATTTCCAGGGGGAAGTACGCAAACAGCTAAAAATCATTGAGGTGCGCCTGCGGGAATTTCGTTCCTTTAATACTGTCATCCCCGTCTCCGAAGAAACCCTCCAGAAAAAAGCCAGCAACAGTTACTACCCCGACGCCACCGACAAACCCACCCTCATTATTGAAAAACTCCGCTTTATTGATGAGATCACTGGACGCTATGGCCGTGGTCTCTCCAAGCAATCTGTGGCCTTAATTCCCCTCACCGACGAGCCAGAAGCAGCCCGGAGCAATGGTGACGCCCTCACAGATAAACCCAAGATCGAAACGGTTTCCGATAAAACAGGGGTTGTACCCCGCTCCATCCTGCGCACCTTCTCCCGCATCCAACGGGAAATCGACCCCCAATCCACCGAGGCCGAGGAGGAAGTCGTCAGTAAATTTAGGCGATCGCGCAACAAGACAGCAATCTCGGTCAAGTTTTTGCTGACCCTGGTGATTGTGCCCCTGTTAGTCCATCAGCTCACAAAAATTGCGATCGCCCCCTTTGTGGAAAGTCACTTTTTTACCGAAGACAGTCCGACCCTGTTCGCTAACCTCGATCTAGAGGATGAAGCCTTTGGGGAATTGGAGCACTATCGTGCCACCCTAGAAATGCGCCAGTTAGTGGGTTTAGCGCCAAAACTGACCGAGGCAGAGATTACAGAAAAACTTCAGGAAAAGGCCACAGAAATCACGGAGCAATATCGGGCCCGGAGCCACAACGCCTACGAGAATATTTTTTCGGATATTTGTAGTTTCTTTGCCTTTGTGGGGGTTTTGCTCTTCAGTAAGCGAGAAATCGCGATCCTCAAAGGCTTCTTAGATGAAATTGTCTATGGTCTTAGTGATTCGGCGAAGGCGTTTTTAATTATTCTGTTTACGGATATTTTTGTCGGGTATCACTCGCCCCATGGCTGGGAAGTCATCCTAGAAAATGTGGCGAAACATTTTGGCATTGCGGAGAGCCGGGATTTTAACTTCCTGTTTATTGCAACGTTCCCAGTCATTTTAGATACAGTTTTAAAATATTGGATTTTCCGTTATCTCAATCGCATCTCTCCTTCCGCCGTCGCCACATACCGCAACATGAACGAGTAAAAATCCTCCCTTGAGGGAGGTGGCCGCTAGGCCGGAGGGTGTTATTCTCCCCTGGAAGGGAGTTAGAGGGGTGCCCCCCCATAATTGTTGAGCAACAAAAATGTTATAACAAAAGATAATAACGTTCTAAATCTCAAGCCATGACCCACAAAACCTATGGCATCAGTCCCGCCAAAATCGGCAATCAGGATGGTTTTCGTTTTCCCCGTGCATTCTCTAGGGATTATCCCCACCTGGTAAACGCCTCTGGAGAGGTAGAAGTGCTGGACGAAAAAACCCTTTTAGTTCGTTTAGACCCCGCACCAACGGCAGCAGATGAAGACGCAAGCCTGATGATGGGTTTGTTTTTAGAGTTTCTGATGCATCAAGTTGTCGAGCAGCCTGAAACTTTAGTGCCCTATACCGAGGAGATGAGCCAGGAACTTGATGCGCTATTAGCAGGGGTAACGGTTGAGGCATGAAGCCTATCGTTTGTCATGGGTGGCAGATCTATTTTCACCCGATATTTTTTGAGCAGTGGCAAGTATTGCGCCACGAAGTGACAAGGCTTAAGGCAAAGTTAGACACGGAAAAATTCGTTACCCATCCTCAGGTAAAGTTACTGAAAGCTTTAGATATAGGAATTCGGGAAAAAATTCCGCAAAATCCCCTGGCTTCTTATTTTGCGTTGGTTGGCCCGTTACGGAAATTTAGTCGTCTGAAAAAGATGGGTCTACCCGCGCGGTACCGTTTGTTTTTCCGGGTTTTTCCAGAACAAAAGACGATTATTATTTTGTGGTTAGGTTGCCCAAGGAAGGCGGTTGATCAGCGGGATTGTTATGGGGTTTTTGAAAAGCTGGTGCGGAGTGGTGTATTTCCGAAGACTGTGGCGGAGCTAGGCTCGTAACTTAAAATTTGAAAAGTATGTTTTTATAGTTTTTTGTAACGACGTAACGACTATGCAACATTTAGAACGCATCACCCTAAACCCTCAAGTGATGGGCGGTAAGCCTTGTATTCGCGGTTTAAGGGTAACGGTAGGAACGGTTATTGGTTTGATGGCGGCGGGTTATTCGATAGAGGCGATTTTAGAGGCCTATCCATATCTGGAGAGGGAAGATATTCTTGCGGCACTAGCTTTTGCGGCCTGGCGATCTGAAGAATATGAGGTCAACGTAGCGACGGCATGAGAATTATTATTGACATGAACCTCAGTCCGCTTTGGGTTCCATATCTACAAAAATATGGGTTCAAGGTGAGCCACTGGTCAACTATCGGAAAGCCTGATGCCCCTGATACAGTGATTTTTCAATGGGCAAAGGAAAATCAAGCGATTATTTTTACCGAGAAGATGGGTCTAAAGCCCCGTCCCTTCAGCAAGCTCAGGACAAGCCTTCTAGGACGGCTTTTTCTTGATCTTAAGGCTTCTGATGAGTTCTCTCAAAACGTCTGATTTAGAACGACCTGTTGATTTGCAATAGGCTTCTAGTTTTTCAAACTCTTCATCAGTCAATCGAAAAAAGACACTTTTTTTCATTGCATTATATATCTATATGATATACAATGGTAACATGAAAACTCTGAAGTTCAAGCTATATCAAAGCAAGCGGAATAAGCACATCAAGCGCACCATCAATGCGGCTGGGGTGCTCTACAACCATTGCATTGCACTCCATAAACGGTACTACCGTATGTGGGGAAAGCATTTGAATTGCGCGAAACTTCAAGCTCATGTTGCCAAACTCAGAAAGCGTAATCCTTTTTGGCAGTTGGTAGGCTCTCAAGCTGTTCAGGATATCTGTCAACGAATTGAGAAGGCGTATCAACTGTTCTTCAAGCATCGCGGTAAAGGAGTACGGCCACCTGGGTTTAAGAAAGTCAAACGATACAAGTCGTTCACTCTCAAGCAAGCAGGCTATAAGTTTCTCGGTGGCAATCGAGTCAAAATCGGGAATCGTGTGTATCAGTATTGGAACTCTCGACCCATTGAGGAAAAAGTCAAAACTTTGACCATTAAACGCACTCCGTTAGGTGAGCTGTTCATGGTCGTAGTCGTTGATAGCGTTGTTGAACCTGAAGCCAAATTCGAGACGAGTAGAATCGCTGGATTTGATTTCGGTCTGAAAACGTTTCTCACTTGCTCAGACGGTTCCAAGATTGAATC
>JAYKIK010000034.1:0-3423 GCA_035284725.1 Synechococcus sp. | reverse complement strand
AGGAGTGTTTCTCCATTTAATGATTATTCACTGACATTTACGTAACAAAACCTTTACAAGAAATTGCTTCAAAAAAATAAGCTGATCTAAGTTAAAAGCAGCCTATGATACATAATCTCGACAGTCTGCATAAATTCTTTTAGAATGTAGGCTTCCATTACAATAAAACGCCAAAATAATCCATCCCCCTATCGGAAAATTTAGGGAAGTAGAGACGTTATTTCTGGTGTAATCTTCGTCCTTTCAGTTATTCCTTAGGTAACTCCCGTGGTTTCAACAACTTCCCCCGTAGCAACTGAGACGGCTGTTCGTTCAGAGGTTCGTTCTGGCGCATACATCTTAATTGATAGCCTTAAGCGCCATGGTGTCGAGTACATCTTTGGCTATCCTGGTGGTGCCATCCTCCCCATCTACGATGCCCTACACCCGGTGGAAGAACGTGGAGAAATTAAGCATATTTTGGTACGCCACGAACAAGCTGCTGCCCACGCTGCCGATGGTTATGCTCGGGCAACGGGTAAAGTCGGTGTTTGTTTTGGTACCTCGGGCCCTGGGGCAACAAACCTGGTGACGGGGATTGCGACCGCTCACATGGACTCGATTCCGATGGTGGTAATTACGGGTCAGGTTTCCCGGGCGGCGATTGGTACCGATGCGTTTCAGGAAACGGACATTTTCGGTATTACCCTACCGGTGGTGAAGCACTCCTACGTGGTGCGAGATCCTAAGGATATGGCACGGATTATCGCCGAAGCGTTTTATATCGCTAGTACTGGCCGTCCTGGCCCTGTTTTGGTGGACGTCCCTAAGGATGTCGGTCTGGAGCTTTGTGAATATATTCCCGTAGAACCCGGTGATGTGAATATCCCTGGTTACAAACCCCGCACCGAAGGGGATACCTCTAGAATCGGCGAAGCAGTGCGGCTCATTTCTGAATCCCGCAAGCCGTTGCTCTATGTGGGGGGCGGGGCGATTACTTCCGGTGCCCATGCCGAAATTAAAGAACTTGCAGAACAGTTTCAAATCCCGGTGACCACCACCCTGATGGGTATTGGGGCTTTTGACGAGCACAATCCTCTCTCCGTAGGAATGCTGGGAATGCACGGCTCGGCCTATGCCAACTTTGCGGTCAGTGAATGTGACCTCCTGATTGCAGTGGGCGCCCGTTTCGATGACCGGGTGACTGGCAAACTGGATGAATTTGCCTCGGAAGCGAAGGTGATCCACATCGACATTGATCCCGCAGAGGTCGGTAAAAATCGCGTGCCGGAAGTGGCGATTGTTGGGGATGTGCGCCACGTGCTCATTGAGATGTTGCAGCAACTGAAGGGTAAAGGCTTACCCTTAGGCAACAAACCAACGGAGGAATGGCTCCAAAAAATTGAAGGTTGGAAGCAGGAATATCCTTTAGTGGCCCCCCGCTTTGCAGACTCTATTTCCCCCCAATCGGTAATCGTGGAACTGGATCGCCAAGCGCCCCATGCTTACTACACCACGGATGTGGGCCAGCATCAAATGTGGGCGGCGCAATTCCTCAAAAATGGCCCCCGTCGTTGGATTTCCAGTGCGGGCTTAGGGACGATGGGTTTTGGTCTGCCCGCTGCCCTAGGTGCAAAAGTGGCGATCGCCGATGAAGAGGTAATTTGTATCAGTGGGGATGCGAGCTTCCAGATGTGTTTACAGGAACTGGCAACCCTCGCCCAGTACGGCATTAACGTGAAGACGGTGATCCTGAATAACGGCTGGCAAGGCATGGTGCGACAGTGGCAGCAAAACTTCTATGGCCAACGGTATGCCGCCTCGAATATGGAAGCGGGGATGCCTAACTTTGAACTATTGGCCCAGGCCTTTGGGGTCAAGGGGTTGGTTGTGGATCATCCCGATGAGTTGCCAGGGGCGATCGCCGCAATGGTCGCCCATGATGGCCCTGTATTGCTGGATGTCCGGGTGAAGAAGGACGAAAACTGTTACCCGATGGTGATTCCTGGTAAGAGCAACGCCCACATGATGGGTTTAAAGGAGTCCTCCGGTAAGGCTGAATAGTTTTTCCCAGTGCAATGAATCCCAGGGGCAGGGGCTTACCTTGCCCCTTTTTTCTTGCTCGACTACCATATAAGCCGCATTAGATGGGGCAATTTTTTGGTATGGGTAAGCTCATTCTGCATTGGCATCGGCGGGATTTGCGGCGGCACGATAACATCGCTTTGGCTGAAGCGCGCCTGCGATCGCCAAAGGTGGTCGGTATTTTTTGCTTAGACCCGGCCATTCTGGGGAAAGATGATGTGGCACCGGCCCGGGTGAAATATCTTTTGGCCTGTCTCCAGGAATTAGCCATCGGTTACCAAACAGTCGGCAGCCAACTGCTCATTTTCCAGGGAAATCCCCTCGAGATATTGCCCAAGGTGGCGGCGGGTCTCAAGGCCGATACGGTCTATTGGAATTTGGATGGGGAGCCCTACGCCCAACAGCGGGATCATCAAATGGCGATCACCTTACGTAAGGTGGGGGTCAAAGTCGAAACCTTCTGGGATCAATTGCTCCATGCCCCCGGAAAAGTTTTTACCCAAGCGAAAAAGCCCTATACCGTCTATTCCCCTTTCTGGAAAAATTGGTCCCAAAAAACAAAACCAGCCCCCGTTGAAACTCCCAAGGATTGTCAGGGACTTACTGATGTCGAACAAGCATTGGCAAAAAATCTCGGGGCGATCGCCTTGCCGACTTTAGCGGATCTGGGTTTTAGTTGGGATAAGCCTTTCACCGTGCCTGTGGGAGAAGCCGCCAGCCTGACCCAACTGGCCCGTTTTACGGAAAATTTCATTGAAAACTATGATGGCGATCGCAATTTTCCCGCTATCGATGGTACTTCCCGCCTCAGTGCGGCGTTAAAATTTGGGGCGATCGGTATTCGAACAGTGTGGCAAGCCACGGAAACAGCCCTGAAGCATTGTCGCAGCGAGGAAGCGATCGCGGGGGTCAAAACCTGGCAGCAGGAACTTGCTTGGCGAGAATTTTACCAACATTGTCTCTTTTTCTTTCCGGAACTGGCCCAGGGGCCCTACCGTGAAGATTTCAAGGCCTTTCCCTGGGAAAACAACGCGCAGAAATTTCAAGCTTGGTGTACGGGCCAGACGGGCTACCCGATTATTGATGCAGCGATGCGCCAATTGAACGAAACGGGCTGGATGCACAACCGCTGTCGGATGATCGTCGCCAGTTTTCTGACCAAAGATTTGATTATCGATTGGCGTTGGGGCGAAAAATATTTTATGCAAACCCTCGTCGATGGCGATCTTGCTGCAAACAATGGTGGTTGGCAGTGGAGTGCCTCCAGTGGCATGGATCCTAAACCCCTACGGATTTTTAACCCCTACACCCAAGCCCAAAAATTTGACCCTGAGGCAGACTATATTCGTCGGTGGCTAC
>JAYKIK010000033.1:0-5586 GCA_035284725.1 Synechococcus sp. | reverse complement strand
CGGGCGACGAGCGAATATCTGGAGAAAGTAATCAATCGTTTAACTTTACTCGGGGCAATTTTCCTGGGTCTAGTCGCTACTGTACCGACTTTTGTTGAAGGGGCGACTGGTGTTACTACTCTACGGGGTTTCGGGGCAACGTCTCTATTGATTTTGGTAGGGGTTGCCATTGACACTGCAAAACAAATTCAAACCTATGTCATCTCCCAGCGCTACGAGGGCATGGTGAAACAGTAAATTTTATTGAGGGTTTAGATATTGGCTGGAATATCTAAACTTTTTTGTTGATTGAATAAGCAATTTGGACGGGGAAAAGAATTATGGCTCAAGGTACGAGGTTGATTTTTCTGGGACCACCGGGGGCAGGGAAAGGCACCCAGGCGCAGATTTTAGCGGAATCTTGTGGAATCCCTCATATTTCTACGGGAGAAATTTTACGGGAGGCGATCGCCAGCCAAACGGAACTCGGTCAAAAAGCTCAAGGGTTTGTTGATCGGGGTGAATTAGTGCCCGATAGTTTGATTTTGGATTTAATTCGGGAGCGTCTACAGCAGTCTGATGCCCAACAGGGTTGGATCCTTGACGGTTTTCCCCGTAATGTTAGCCAAGCGGAGTTTTTGAGTGGCCTGCTTGCGGAACTGAATCAAAGTTGTGATGTTGCCCTGAATCTGGAAGTGCCCGACTCAACTCTAGTAGAGCGTCTCCTGAGCCGTGGTCGTAAGGATGATAACCAAGATACAATCCGTCGTCGCCTCGAAGTTTACCGGGAACAAACTGCCCCTGTGATTGACTTTTACCAGAACCAAGGAGCCCTGAAATCTGTAGATGGCGATCGCCCTCTAGAAGAAGTTACCGTTGCCCTGAAGAACGCCATCGCCCCATAACTAGAGCTTTTCCCTGCCCATTGATGCAACTTATTAGGAGATCTATTTGTTTTGTCTAAACAAGATCTGATTGAAATGGAAGGCACCGTCACCGAGTCCCTTCCCAACGCCATGTTCCGCGTTGATTTGGACAATGGCTTTAATGTCCTTGCCCATATTTCCGGAAAAATTCGCCGGAACTACATTAAAATCCTCCCTGGCGATCGCGTCAAAGTAGAGTTAACCCCCTACGACCTTACCAAAGGAAGAATCACTTACCGACTCCGGAAAAAATAAGTATTCCCCCACCGTTGCTTATACTCATTGGCAAGAAAACTTGCTATGATGTTAAGCTTGCGGAGTTTTGTGCTAATCGCCAACCGGTTCATAGCAGAATCAATATATAGAAAATCGCTAAATCTAAGCTGAAAACCTATGAAAGTTCGAGCATCCGTCAAAAAAATGTGTGATAAATGTCGCGTGATACGCCGTCGCGGTCGCGTCATGGTCATCTGCGCTAACCCCAAGCATAAGCAACGCCAAGGGTAAACCGCAGAAGCCGCTGAGACATTTATTCTGTATCTAAACTATTGAAATTGTTCATTTAGGGAGAAAAAATCGTGGCACGAATTGCAGGTGTTGATCTTCCCCGCGATAAACGCATTGAAATTGCCCTGACCTACGTGTATGGCATTGGTTTATCGAGAGCCCAGGAGATCATCGCAAATACCGGGGTAAACCCCGACACTAGAGTAAGGGACCTCTCTGACGAAGACGCTCTCAAGCTCCGGTCTTATGTCACTGACAACTATCAAGTTGAAGGGGACCTCAGACGTTTAGAGTCCATGAACATTAAGCGTCTTGTAGATATTGGCACCTACCGTGGCCGTCGTCACCGCCAAGGGTTGCCTGTACGTGGTCAAAGAACCCGGACCAATGCCCGTACCCGTCGTGGTCGTCGCGTCACCGTGGCCGGTAAGAAGAAAGCACCGCGTTAATTCTTTTGGGTCCTCTCTCACAAAGCTACGCACTTACTCCATCTTCTACAGACAAAAATTATGGCACGACAAAAAAAAGGCAGCCCCAAGAAGGTTAAAAAGAATATCCCCAACGGCGTTGCCCACATTCAATCTACTTTCAATAACACCATCGTTACTATTTCCGATACTAAAGGCGACGCGGTTTCTTGGTCTTCCGCCGGTGCCAGTGGCTTTAAAGGCGCGAAAAAAGGCACTCCTTTTGCTGCCCAAACTGCCGCTGATAACGCCGCTCGCCGCGCTATGGAACAAGGCATGCGTCAAATCGAAGTGATGGTTAGTGGCCCCGGTGCCGGTCGGGAAACTGCAATCCGCGCTCTCCAGGCAGCGGGTTTAGAAATCACTTTAATTCGTGATGTCACTCCGATTCCCCATAACGGCTGTCGTCCGCCGAAGCGTAGACGGGTATAAATTCCTCTGGCTTACTTTTGGGTGAGTTAAAGGGGAGTCAACCTTGTCTAAAGGCCCAGTGCCTGGCTCAGATCGCGAAAAACGGGAGATCAGAAAAAGCGTGACACAGTTTCAAATCGAGTGTGTAGAAAGTAAGACACACAAAAACCAAAGCCAATATAGCAAGTTTGTTCTTGAACCCCTGGAACGGGGCCAAGGAACGACCCTTGGTAATTCCCTCAGACGAATTCTGCTATCAAATCTAGACGGCACCGCTGTTACTGCCCTGCGCATTGGTGGTGTAAACCATGAATTTGCCACGATTCCTGGTGTACGGGAGGATGCCCTCGAAATCATCCTTAATATGAAAGAGGTTGTGCTCAAGAGCTATACCCATCAACCTCAGATCGGTCGTTTGGTAGCAAGTGGTCCTGGACAAGTCACTGCGGCTCAGTTCGACCTGCCTTCTGAAGTGGAAGTAGTTGACCCCAGCCATTACATTGCAACCTTGGCCGACGGTGCGAAGCTCGAAATGGAGTTCCGAATCGAAAAAGACAAGGGTTACCGCGCTGTGCAACGGAATCGCGATGAGGCTACGGCCTTGGATTTTTTACAGATTGATGCGGTATTTATGCCAGTCACTAAGGTGAACTACACCGTTGATAGTATCCACAGTGAAGGGGATGCGGTGCGCGATCGCCTCACCCTCGAAATTTGGACGAACGGCAGTATTAAACCTGAAGAGGCTTTGTCCCAAGCTGCGGCGATCGCCGTTGAGTTGTTTAACCCCCTGAAGGATCTCACCCTCGAAGCCATCCAAGATGAGTTCCAAGAGGATGAAGATCCCACCAGCCAAATCCCCATCGAAGAATTACAACTATCGGTGCGGGCCTATAACTGCCTGAAGCGGGCGCAAATCAATTCCGTTGCTGATCTTTTAGACTATAGTCAAGAAGATTTGTTGGAAATCAAGAATTTTGGCCAGAAATCAGCGGAAGAGGTGATCGATGCCCTCAAAACCCGCCTCGGTATTACGCTGCCAGAAGAAAAAACAGCGAAGTAAATTCGTTTGTTTAACCGGTATTTGACTGTATTGTTATTGTTTACATCCTGCTAAGGAGGAATTAAAAATGCGTCATGGTTGTCGCGTTCCCGAATTGGGGAGACCGGCGGATCAACGGAAGGCCCTTTTACGAGCCCTTACTACCCAGCTTATCCGCCATGGTCAAGTTAAAACCACTAAGGCCCGGGCAAAAGCCGTTCGCTCTGAAGTGGATCGGATGATCACCCTTGCGAAAGATGGCTCCCTTGCAGCCCGTCGTCGGGCCCTTGGTTATCTCTACGACAAAGACTTGGTTCATGCTCTATTTGCCCAGGCAAAAGAGCGTTATGGCGATCGCCAAGGGGGTTATAGCCGCGTTGTCCGTACAGTGCGCCGACGGGGCGACAATGCGGAAATGGCCATTATCGAATTAGTTTAAGTCGAACTAATTACTTGAACTACTGTCCATGTCCCAGCCCAGCACCAACCCCAGAAAACGCATTGCCCTCGTAATCCAATACATCGGCACCCACTTTTGCGGTTGGCAAAGACAAACAGCGGAAAGAACCGTCCAAGCTGTCATTGAAGATACTATTTCCCAGGTTGTTGGCGAAAAAATCACGATCCATGGTGCCGGGCGAACCGATAGCGGTGTTCATGCCGCTGGACAATTTGCCCACTTTGAAAGTGAAAGCCTCATCCCTGGTTATAAATGGGCCAAAATCCTCAATGACCGCTTACCGCCTGATATAAACATCCGCGGTTCTTGTGAAGTCCCTTTGGATTGGCATGCACAGTTTTCTGCCCTGTGGCGACGGTATCGCTATACCATCTATACCCAGCCGACCCCAAACCTGTTCATCCAGCCCTATGCTTGGCACTACTATCAAGCTTTCCTCGATGAAACCCTCATCCAGGCAGCTTTAACCCCCCTGCTGGGTGAACATCACCTCGCCGCCTTCCAAAGAACCGGATCCAAACGAACCCATGCTTGGGTCAATGTACAGGCAGCAGAATGTTTTCGACGGGGGAGCTTCCTCCATATCGAAATTCAAGCCAATGGATTTTTGTATGGTATGGTTCGTCTTCTCGTCGGGATGTTGGTAGATGTTGGACAAGGTAAACTTGCTTTAGCACAGTTCCAAGATATTTGGAAAAATGAAAAGCGGCACCTGGTCAAATACTCAGCCCCGGCAAAAGGCCTATGTTTATTAAGGGTTGGTTACCCAGAATCTCTATTTCCTCCCCATATTTGGTTTGATACCCAGCCAACTTTTCTACTAACTCATTAGTTGAACTCTTTATGCTTAACTAGCGTGAAAAATCTATGATTAAGACACCTTTACCAAAACAAGAAACCCTCGACCAAAAGTGGTATGTGGTCGATGCTGCTGACCAACGTTTGGGCCGTCTGGCCACCGAAGTTGCCAAGGTGCTCCGGGGTAAAAACAAAGCAGAATACACTCCCCACATGGACACTGGCGATTTCGTGATTATTGTCAATGCAGAGAAGGTTGTGGTTACTGGCCGTAAGCCCGAACAAAAACTATATCGTCGCCACTCTGGTCGTCCCGGTGGGATGAAAGTTGAAACCTTTAACCAGCTACAAGACCGTATTCCTGAACGGATTATTGAAAAAGCTGTGAAAGGAATGTTGCCGAAGAATGCCCTGGGGCGTCGGTTGTTCACGAAGCTGAAAGTTTACGCCGGTGCAGAACATCCCCATGCGGCCCAGCAACCTGAAGTACTCACCATTAACACTATTCCCGGAGGAGATAAGTAATGAACGCAACTGCTACTCAAGATCGTGCTGTTTATTGGGGAACTGGTCGTCGGAAGTCCTCCATTGCTAGAGTGCGCCTCGTGCCTGGTTCTGGCAATGTTGTTGTCAATGACCGTCCTGGGGAAGACTATTTCAATCGCATCCCTGGATACCTCGCTGTCCTCAAATCTCCTTTGGAAACTCTGGGTCTAGAAAACGAGTATGACATTCTTGTTAACGCCCATGGTGGTGGTCTAACGGGCCAAGCTGATGCAGTGAAGTTGGGCGTTGCCCGCGCTCTCTGCGAATTGGACCCTGATAACCGTCAACCCCTCAAGATTGAAGGTTACCTCACCCGTGACCCTCGCTGTAAGGAACGGAAGAAATACGGTTTACATAAAGCCCGTAAAGCGCCTCAGTTCTCCAAGCGTTAAATTTGGTTGGTTTGGCGATCGCCCCAGGTACAAATATTCGATCGCCAGACGAGCTTAT
>JAYKIK010000032.1:0-22969 GCA_035284725.1 Synechococcus sp. | reverse complement strand
CTCCTTTGGCAACACCGCCGAAAACCCATTGGGCAAAGTTTCTTTTTCGTTTCGTCCAACGCTTCATCGGCGTATCTTTGCTGATTATGGGGCTTCCCATCGCTATCTATGGTTTAGCCGAAGGTCTTAACGAAAATGTCTCCCAGGAGGATCGTGAAGGGGCGATCGCCGCTTTTATAGTTATTGGAGTTCCTTTCACCAGTACGGGTTCATTTATGCTCTGGCGGCTCAATCGCAAGGTACGGAAAGAAAAATTTGACTCCGATTGGCTGCGGCAACATTTTTACCAGACCCTCGGTGAAACGAATGGGGAGGTCTCTGTCCTCCGGTTTGCCCAAAGCACCCAACTCTCTGGCAAGGATGCCCAGCGTTACCTAGAAGCCCGGGTGCGGGAATTTAATGGCACCACTAGGCGATCGCCTAGCGGCGAAACGCTCTATTCTTTCAAACTTTAGGACGCCGCAAACACCTGGGGAGTGGTCGACTGAATCTTGATTTTTACGCGAGAACCCACTGGCAGCATTTGATTGACTCCCATCCGTGCGTGGAGACATTTCCCCGAATCCGTTTGGAGACAGTAGCGATATTCCCGTCCCAAAAACTGTCGTTCCTTCACCACCACCGGAGATTCTGGCTGGGGAATCAATTCCAACTCCTCCTCCCGCACCATCAACTCTCCCTCGACGGTCTGTTCCTGGGGGGCGATCGCCACTTTAAATTCCCCAATTTCCGTCCGCCAAACCCCACCAACCCATTGGGCGGGCAAGAAATTTGCGTGGGTGACGAATTCCGCCACAAACCGAGAAGCCGGCTGGGTATAAATTTCCTCCGGGGTGCCTAACTGTTCCATATTGCCCTGACGCATCACCGCAATCCGGTCTGAAATTGCCAGGGCTTCCTCCTGGTCGTGGGTGACAAAAATGGCGGAAATACCTGAGGCCTTAATAATTTGCCGAATTTCCTGGCGCAGATGATGCCGCACCTGCACATCTAAGTTACTGAGGGGTTCATCTAACAAAATTAATGCTGGACGGGGAGCAAGGGCCCGGGCCAGGGCGATCCGCTGCTGTTGTCCACCAGAGAGTTCGTGGGGATAGCGCTTTTCTAGGCCTCCCAACCCCACAAGGCTCAAAATCTCCTGGACCCGCTGGCGAATTTCCTGGCGGGAAAACTTCTGATCCCGATGGCGCAGACCGAAGGCAATATTATCGGCAATTGTCAGGTGGGGAAAGAGGGCATAGTCCTGGAAAACCATACCTGTGTTGCGTCGCTCTGGAGGAAAGCACTGATCGGGGGTACTGACAGGAATCCCATTGAGAATAATTTTCCCAGCGCTGGGTTGCTCAAAACCGGCAATCAGACGGAGCAGGGTCGTTTTACCACAACCAGAGGGCCCTAATAGTCCGAGAATTTCCCCCTGTTCGAGTTGCAAGTTAATCTCTTTGACTGCTGGTAAATCTTGGGCATTGAAGCGTTTGTAAAGATTTTCGATACGTAGGATAGGGGGATGAGTCATGGGGATTTTTCGGTAACTCTAGAGGGCTGGGGCAAAGCGTGATTTCAAGACCGCAGTCGGCACCATGACCCATTAGTTAAGAACTATTCTCAATTGCAAAATCATACCATAGAAATATTTAATTTGACGAAAGGTGGCATGGGAGTTTTCTCTCCCGGGGTTGGGATGCGACGGGGCGGATTCCGGGGTAAGCTAGGGTGATTATTATTTTTTTGATTCACCCTATTTACTAACGCTCCACGGAACGATTAATGACTCTACCAAAAACCTTAGAAGCCCATGAAAATGGCCGTTTAGTTTGGGATGTTGCTGAAGCCGCCGATGACCGTAAAGCTGAGGATATTGCGATTCTCAAGGTGGATCAGATTTCCTATTTGGCAGATTTTTTTGTGGTGGTCACTGGTTTTTCACGGACCCAGGTGCGGGCGATCGCCGATTCTATCGAAGAAAGATTGGAAACAAAATATAACAAGGTGCCCCTGCGGGTTGAGGGGAAGAGTGAAGGGATGTGGATTCTTCAGGATTTTGGTGAGGTGATTGTCCATATTTTCCTCCCCCAGGAACGGGAATTTTATAACCTCGAAGCTTTTTGGGGCCATGCCGAACGGATTGAATTTGAACCGGCGCTATCCTAGATTTTGGGGCGATCGCCTGGGATTTTGAAAGATTTACATTGTAATCAAAAGAGAAATGATGCTCTAGCCTCTTGGTTG
Organism: Synechococcus sp.; assembly: GCA_035284725.1. Lineage (GTDB taxonomy): Bacteria > Cyanobacteriota > Cyanobacteriia > Cyanobacteriales > MRBY01 > MRBY01. The sequence goes on along the minus strand of JAYKIK010000032.1, from coordinate 20,740 downwards.
GGGCTTTTTTGATGGAGTTCCCCTTGACGCTTGGGGCGTTTTGTCTATGTTTGCATGAATTTTGGGCGGTCATGCAAATTTCAATTATCTTTCTAAGGCCAAATGATGTCCCACTTTTAGCCTAGATTTTTGGTGACTTGATGATCAATGATTGATACTTCTTTAAGAAGAAATGTAACGTTTCCTCTGGAATGTGGTGAATCTTTTGTGTTGCGAAAATGTGATTAAGTTTCCCAAAATGTTTCGTGAATTTTTTTGGCGATCGCCCCAGTAAGATCCTTTTAATATTTTTTTAAGACTTAGAATGAACGTGGATTGAGCAGGCAAGGAATGGCAGCTCTGATTACCAACCCTCAGCTTGGTCTTATTTTTCGTTTTGTTGATCGAAAATCATCACAATCCATGAATGTTCAACAACTACTACGGGCCTACGAACAGGGAGAAAGAAACTTTGCGGGGATTAACCTGCAGGGGGCTGATCTCCGGGGGGAAGCACTCATTGGTGTGAATCTCCAGGGGGCGAATCTGATGGGGGCCAACCTCAGCCGAACATTTCTATTGAAAGCCGATTTATCCGGTGCTGCTCTGAACTGGGTGAATTTTACCCAGGCGAAACTCAATGATGCCCATTTTGATCACGCTGACCTAACCAAGGCGAATGTGACAGGGGCTTTCATGGTAAATGCCTGTCTCTTAGAAACGCGTCTCTGTGGGGCAAATTTAGAGCATGCCAACCTGCGGGGGGCGAATCTCCAGGGGGTTAATCTGTGTGGGGCTAACCTAACAAGGGCCAACCTACGTCAAGGGAATTTAAAATACGCGAATTTGGCCTGGGTTAATGCCCAGGAAGCTTGCTTTGGCCATGCTGATCTCCAGGACGCGCATTTGCACCATGGGAATTTTTGTCGGGCTTTTCTGCGGGAGGTGAATCTCCAGGGTCTGGATCTAGCGGGACTGAATTTGTCGGGGGCCAAACTGTACGGGGCCAATCTCCGGCGGGCGAACCTGCGGGACTGTAATTTAGTGGAGGCCAATCTAAAACTAGCCTGTTTGGCAGAGGCGGATTTGCGAGGCGCGAACCTGATGGGGGCAAAATTAGAGGGGGCGGATCTACGGGATGTCGTCCTCGAACCGGAAAATTTAGCTTATTTACCAGGGATAGATCGGCCGGTATTAGCGAATTTGACCTACAGTACACCGGATGCCCATGGGGGCTGGCAGGGATTACCCCAGGCGGTGGGTTAGCTCTTTCCCAGAGATAGGCAGGAATTGCAAGTTCTGTTATGTTTAAAGGCTTAGACAGTCTGGGAGACAGCCGAAGGAAATGGCTATTTTTCGTAGTTTACGGTTGGCGATCGCCTGTGGTTTAGGCAAAACAATTACGGCGGTGGTGCGGGGTCTCAAGCTCAGTGCCGGCAGTGTCTTACCGGGGGCGATCGCCCGGCGGATTTTCCCAGAGATTCTGCCGGATCTGTTCCAACAGGCCAAAAAAGGCGTCATTCTCGTCGTCGGGACCAACGGTAAAACCACCACCTCCCTACTGATTAAAGCGATCCTCACCGCCCAGGGCTACAGACTTGCCCACAATGCCACCGGTGCGAACCTGATCAACGGTTTAACGACGGCCCTTTTAGAACACGCCAATCTGTTCGGCAAGCTCAACATCGATTACGCGATCCTGGAAGTTGACGAAAACATTATTCCGATCCTCCTCAAAACCTGTACCCCGACCCATATCCTTGCTTTAAATCTGTTTCGAGATCAATTAGATCGTTACGGGGAAGTAGATACCATTAGTCAGCGCTGGCAAGAGGCGATCGCCCCCCTCCCCCCCGAAACCACGATTATCGTCAATGGTGATGACCCGACCCTCAATGATTTGGGGCAAAACCTCAGCCAGACGGTGAAATTTTTTGGCCTTAATGAACCGGATTTCTACCTAGAGGCGATTCCCCACGCCGTTGATTCGATCTATTGTCCCCGCTGCGGTGCCCCTCTCACTTACAAAGGCGTTTACCTGTCCCACCTGGGGGATTACCACTGCGACAGTTGTGGCTTTGCGAAAAATCCCCTCGACATCCACAGTCCAGACTGGGGTCAAATTCTCATCGGTGTTTATAACAAATACAACACCCTCGCTGCCGCCCTCCTCGCCGAAACCCTGGGCATTCACCGGGATGTGATCGACGAGCAAATTCAATCCTTTAAGGCCGCCTTTGGTCGCGCTGAGGAACTGACAATCCAGGGGAAACATATCCGGATTCTGTTGTCGAAAAACCCCGTTGGCATGAACGAAACAGTACGCGCCGTCACCGACCTGCAAAACCAAGGCAAAACCAGCACCATCCTCATTGTCCTTAATGACCGCACCCCCGACGGAACCGATGTGTCCTGGATTTGGGATGTAGACATCGAAAAGCTCACCCAATTCCCCGGCAAGATTATTATCAGTGGCGATCGCACCTATGATATGGCCCTGCGTTTGCGCTATTGCGAAGGGGATGCCGAGTTAATCGTTGAACCCAATTTGACCAAAGCCCTCGACCAAGCCCTGACCCTCAGCCCGGCGGATCAGACCCTTCATATTCTGCCCACCTACTCCGCCATGTTGGAAGTGCGTCAAATGCTCACGGGTCGCAAAATTTTGTAGGCTATCTAGGATTCGTCTCATAATTCTGCCGTTCCTATTTTTTTGATGGATACCAGCACCCAAATTTTGTTTGAACAAGGCAAAGACGCATTTCTCCAGGGAGAATATCGCCAAAGCATCGATTACTTCCAGCGCACCGTCGAAAATTTGCCCCAGTATTCCCGGGAATCCGGTGAGGTACAACTCTGGCTCGTGAATGCATACCAGGCCAACAACCAAGGGGAAAAGGCGATCGCCCTCTGCCGTGATCTTTTGGGTCATCCCTTTGCCACTACCCGCCAGCGGGCCCAACGGCAACTGTATATCCTCGAAGCCCCGAAACTAGAACGACCCAAGGAATGGCTAACGGAAATTCCTAGCTTGGATTATCTGGATCCGGCAAAATCCCTCTATGTGGAAGGGAAGAAAAAGGTCGAAGAAAAAGAATTGGCGATCGAAGATTTTGAAGATCTTTCCCAGATAGAGACCCAGGATAATCAGTTTCTCTGGTGGGCTTTGGGTTTGGGGGTACTGGGGTTAACCAGTTGGGGGATTTGGGGCGGCTGACCCTCGTCTGCGCTAAAGAAAAGAAAGGTGGTGCGGTAGGATCTGGAGACTGTGGCTCGATTTCCCCGGTATGCTGAAAAATTCCTCTGCTCCGACTCCCGATTATTTACCATTCCTCACGGAATTGGGCGTTGCCCTGCTACCTTTGGCCCCGGGCTGGGGAGTAGCCTGTTTGGGAATCCAGATGATTCTCCTGTTAAAGCGATCGGGTAAAATCCTCTGGCAACAGCCTCTAGTTTGGATTTTTGGGGCCATCTCGGTTTGGATGTTGGGCATTAGTTTTTTTTCGCCCTACCCTGGGGAATCTCTCTTGGGCATTGCCAATTTTGTTCCTTTTTTCCTGTTTTTTCTCGCCTTTAGTACGCTGTTCAATACCCTAAAACGCTTGGAACGATTGGCCTGGTTAATTGTGGCCCCTTCTTTGGCGATCGCCATTTTAGGTCTGGGGGATCTCTGGTTTGGTTGGCAGACACCACCTTTGATTTGGCAACTGTTCGGTTGGGGTTTAACGGGAGAGGGCAATCCGGCGACGCGGTTAGCCTCGACTTTTATGTATGCCAATATTTGCGCTGCTTACCTGCTGATGGCTTTTCTTCTAGGGCTGGGGCTGTGGCTCAGGGATTTCGCCTGGGGGAAATTTAGGACATCCTGGATTTTTGGGTATCTCACCTTGACCCTACTGTTGGATGGCATTGCCCTCGTGCTGACCAATTCCCGCAATGTTTGGGCGATCGCCTTTTTGGGATTGTTTATCTATGCCCTGTATATCGGGTGGTGGTGGATCTGTGGCTTTGGGACGGGCTTAGGCATGGCGATTCTTGGGGCGTCCTTTGGGCAAACTCCCTGGCGAGAACCCCTGCGGCAAATTGTGCCCTACTACTTTTGGGGACGTCTTTCGGATCAGATGTATAGCGGTCGGGACACGGGGGATCTCCGGGTTACCCAATGGCAATTTGTCCTAGACATGATTCGGCAACGACCAATCACCGGGTGGGGGATGCGCAGTTTTACCCCCAGCTACGAAGTGGCCATGAACCGCTGGTTAGGCCACCCTCACAATCTTTACCTGATGCTCACCTCGGAAATTGGGATTCCTTTTGCAGCTCTATTGATTGGCACCATCGGCTGGATTTACGCCCAAGGGGTTCTGGCTTGGCAAAAAATAAAAGCGCGGGGCGATCGCCTCCTACTATTTAGTTATCTGATGGCTTTCGGGGGCTACGTTTTGTTTAATACCCTCGACGTGACCGTGCTGGATTTGCGTTTAAACCTATTTGCTTGGCTGCTTCTGAGTGGGATCTGGGGTTTGGGGCAGCAGATAAATCAGCCCGGAAATCAGGGTCAGAGCGACAGCCACCCAGAACAGAATCAAGGCTAATTCTTCTCCCCAGGTAGTGACCGGATAAATTAAAAAGGCGATCGCCGCAATTTGGGTTACTGTTTTCGCCTTTCCCCAGAGGTTAGCCCCTTGAATTTTCTTTTCCCCCGTCACCCGCCAGCCGGCAATGGTCAGTTCCCGGGCCAAAATGAGGAAAACACCCCAGGCCGGAATTTGTTGTAAATGAATTAAAGACAGTAACGGCGCAGTGACGAGCAGTTTATCCACCAAAGGATCGAGGAACTTCCCCAAATCCGTCACCTGATCCAATTTCCGGGCCAGATAACCATCCAACCAATCGGTCAGGGCAACTAGCAAAAAAATGACCAGGGCGATTAGGCGTAGGCGGGGGGTGGGATTTTCCAGAAGCACTAACAAAAAAGGCACCCCTGCCAACCGCGAAACCGTGATCCAAGTGGGTAAATTCATATACACTTCTCACAACAACTTAGCCTCCCATCATGTCACACGATGTCTGTTTCTAAGCCCTCTATTGCCCTCTTTGGTACCAGTGCGGATCCGCCCACCGTCGGCCACCAAGCGATCCTCCATTGGCTCAGTGAGCATTATGATCAAGTGGCAGTTTGGGCCGCAGACAATCCCTTTAAAGAACATGGGGCTTCCCTGGGGCAACGGTCAGCGATGTTGCAATTGGTTATTGAGGATTTAGGTTGTGACAATGTGGTGGTTGATGAACGTTTAAGCGATCGCCGCAGTTTAAATACTGTCCAGCGGGCCCAGGAAATTTGGGGCCAGGACACGGAATTTTTCCTGGTGATTGGGTCTGATTTGATGAGTCAAATTCCCCGGTGGTATCGCGCCAAGGATTTATTGCAACAGGTCACCTTGCTAGTTTTTCCCCGGAAAGGTTATCCCCTCCAACCGGAAGCACTCCAACAATTAGAAGCCCTCAAAGGTACCTGGAAAACGGCCGAATATGTGCCCCCGGCGGTTTCTTCGAGCGAATATCGCAGCAATGGCAAGCAAAAAACTTTAATCCCCACGGTGATGGCCTATATTCAAGCCCAGGGCTTATATCCCGAAGTCACAACGGCCTCGAGTAGTTCTGATAATTTTGCCTAAACCGGGGCGATCGCCCTTTGGGATAGGGACGTGGGGGCGGATTATTGGGATTCTTGCTGTAGCGAAGCCGCAGTTGTTCCCGGACATCCCAGAACACATCCCGCCGCAGATAGGGATACAAACCCACCCACAGGTTTAACCGAGGAATATAGGCATCGGTTACCTTCAGTTTCTGACCCAAATTCCGCTGATTGGAGAGCACCAACAATTCCACCGCCTGCCCTGGCTTCAGATTGCGATGGATCGGTTCTACTGGGGCTTGAATCCGGGCCAAATATCCTTCCTTATCACCCACTTCCAGATTGATGCGCCGCTCGCGATTTTCTACCCGCAACAAGCGACCCAGCTTATCCACTTCCTCCTGGGTGCGGACAATTTCCTCCGTGAGGTAAACATCAAGGATTTTCCCGCGCCAAAAAAAGCAGTAGGGGAGGCGCCGATATTCTGCATTTTTTAGACTGGCCGAATAAATGGGCGACCAAAACCAATACAAACCCCCGATAATTTGCGTCAACAATCGCAGGGATTCCGTTTCCCGTAGCAGGAGACCCAGGAGGTAGAACAGCACCACTAAAATAAAGGAAATTAAAGCCCGTCGCAGAAAGTCCTCTGTTTTCCCCCAGTAATAGCGATATTGTTCGCCGCTGGCCACCAGGGGAATCAGTTGTTCAAATTTCTCTTGGGTAATGGGAATGAGCATGGTTAATTTTGTGTCTCACTCTGGGGCGATCGCCCTTGATGATCCTGAATAATCTTAGTCACCGTTTCAACGGAATCATCAACAATCTCAGCAATTTCCTCCACTGAAAATTTTTTTTGCAAGAGACGAAGCACAACTGAAATTTCTTTTTCTCGCTGACCTCGACTAAGAATTTCGTTATACCAAGGCGATTCCCGAAGTACAGTCATATCCCACCTCATAATTTGTTGCACAAGGGGCAGTTCCAATACAAAGCTAGCAAAAAAGGCCAACAGCGGCTCCAATTCATCGAGTCGTTCTTCTTGGCGTAGTTGGTAAACTGCCTCCCGAATCAAGGCTTCATCGTTGCCCCCGGCGAGAACGGGCACAAAGGGCAATAGTGATTTTAGGGATTGGGCCAAAACCAAATTAGCTTCCACCTCCCAAAGATTAATCACCTGATAGTCCTGCCTCGTTTGCAACCCTTTAAACACCGCTTGGTAGGAAGTCGGAATCTGGGGTTTGCTTGCCGGGGGCAGAATATTGATCAGTACTGGGTAAACGGGTAAGTTGAATTTTTCCCGCGCTAGGGCTGCATAGGCAGTCATCCGCCGGGGCATCTGGGCGGTATAACGCAACTGCAATTCGTTGAGCAGCAGAAAATCGCCATCCTGGGGACAGGTCACGCGCAACAGCACATCGCTATCACGGCTGACCCACTGGAATTGGGGGTCGATAAATTCCTGGGCCTGGAGCGTTTGATCCCCCATGACCCACTGCACCCAGGCATCGGGGTTAAGACTAATGAGACGTTTACTGCCAATGTCGGCGGATTTAGCCATAATTTTGGCAAGAACTACAGGATATTTTCTAGGCCATAAACCAGGGTTTGTAGTTCGGTCACTTTACGAATCGAGAGCAGCACACCGGGCATATAGCAGGAGCGATCGCTGGTGTCATGGCGTAGGGTATAGATTTGACCAGGGGCGCCGAAAATCATCTCTTGGTGGGCGATCAAACCTGGTAAACGGACGCTGTGGATGCGGATATTATCTTCGGTGACAGCCCCTTTCGCCCCCGGCATTTCTTCTTTTTCTTCCACTTCAGCAGGATTAAATTGCTTACCGAGTTCCGCCAACATCTGGGCGGTTTTAATGGCGGTACCACTGGGAGCATCGGCCTTTTGGTTGTGGTGTAGCTCGATGATTTCGACGTGATCAAAATATTTAGCGGCCTGCAATGAAGCCTGTTGCATGAGGACAACGCCAATGGAGAAGTTGGGGATGATCAAGGCCCCGGTGCTGGCTTTTTCGGCAAATTCCTTGAGGTCATTGATTTGTTCTTCGCTCAATCCTGTGGTTCCCACAACAGGACGCACCCCATAGGCGATCGCCGCCCGGGTATTGCTATAAACACCGCTGGGATGGGTAAAGTCCACCATCACCCCTTGGATTTTGCTTTGGGTTGCTAAAACGAGGGAAGCCTCGAGGTCATTGACGATCGGCACTTCAAGGGCACCACATCCCGCCAACTCCCCGACATCCTGACCTAAAAGTGCTGGATTTTTATCAACGGCAGCGATAATCTCCATATCCGCAGCCCCAGCGACGGCTTTCACAACCTCACGGCCCATTTTGCCGCCGGCACCGTTAATTACTACTGGAATTTTGTTGATATTTTCCATGACTTCCCCTATAAAACTTTTCTAAAAAGCTTGACACAAGATTGCCAAAGTCACAATAATTAAAGTTTGTGTGAATTAGAGTAGACAAACCCTTGGCTAACGTAGTTGTCATTGGTGCCCAATGGGGTGACGAAGGAAAAGGAAAGATCACGGATTTATTGAGCAAATCCGCCGATGTTGTCGTGCGCTCCCAAGGGGGCGTAAATGCAGGACATACCGTCGTTGTGCAGGGACAAACTTTTAAGCTTCATCTGATCCCTTCCGGCATTTTATATCCTGATACGGAATGTATTATCGGCTCCGGGACTGTTATTGATCCGAAAGTCCTCCTCGAAGAAATTGCGCAGCTCCACCGTCTGAATGTTTCGACGGAAAATCTGTTTATTTCCCAGACTGCCCACGTGACGATGCCCTACCACCGTCTCATTGACGAGGCTTCCGAAGCCATGCGGGGCGATCGCAAAATTGGGACCACCGGTCGGGGCATTGGCCCTACCTACGCCGACAAGTCCGAGCGGACCGGGGTGCGGGTACTAGATTTGATGGATCTAGATAATTCCCAAGACAAATTTGTATGGGCGATCGAGTACAAAAATATCATCCTCGAAAAGCTCTACGATCTGCCGCCCCTAGACCCCCAGGAAGTTATTGAAGAATATCGCGCCTACGCCGACGCCCTGCGTCCCCACGTGGTAGATAGTTCCCTTAAGGTTTTTAAAGGGGTCCACGCGAAGAAAAACATTTTATTTGAAGGCGCCCAAGGAACCTTACTCGATATTGACCACGGCACCTATCCCTATGTCACTTCCTCCAATCCCATTGCGGGGGGGGCCTGTGTCGGAGCTGGGATTGGGCCAACAATTATTGACCGGGTAATCGGTGTGGCGAAAGCTTATACCACTCGGGTCGGGGAAGGGCCATTCCCCACTGAACTCGATGACGAGATTGGTGAACTTCTGGGTAATGTTGGTGCTGAGTTTGGCACAACCACCGGACGCCGACGCCGTTGTGGCTGGTTTGATGCGGTGATTGGTCGCTATGCGGCACGGATCAATGGCCTCGATTGTTTGGCAATTACAAAGTTAGACGTGCTCGACTCCCTCGATGAAATTAAGGTCTGTGTGGCCTATGAAATCGATGGCGAAACTTGTGAACACTTCCCGAGTAATGCTAATCTATTTGCTCGTTGCAAGCCAGTCTATAGGACAATGCCTGGCTGGAAACAGCCCACGAGTGAGTGTCGTTCCCTCGAGGAGTTGCCGAAGGAAGCCCTTGCCTATCTCAAATTCCTTGCGGAATTGATGGATGTGCCGATCGCCATTGTTTCCCTTGGTGCTGGTCGAGAGCAAACCATCATTGTTGAGGATCCTATCCATGGCCCCAAGCGGGCTTTGTTGGACCGTAACGGTGAGCCCATCGGTTAACCTTGGTTATTTTTTAACTTTTTATTTTCTAACGCTATTTATTTAGGTTATTTCCCATGTCTTTAACGATTGAATGTCAAGCCCGTCCTGAAGGGATTAATCCCCGCGCTCTCCGTCGTGATGGCCTGCTGCCCGTCAACCTCTATGGTCACAAAGGGGCTGGCTCCGACATTTTTGTGGTGAACTATAAGGAAGCGTTGATGCTCCTCAAGAAGGTTGTGCCCAACGAGACCGTGATTGAAGTGAAGACCCCCGACTGGTCTGGTTCTGCGGTAGTACGGGAAATCCAGTCCCACCCTTGGAAGCGTAACCTGCTGCACCTCAGCTTTTTCCACACTGAGGCTGCTTAATTTCGGATTCTTCAGATTCATTCGATTGGTTAGTATAGGGAGGGCGCGATCGCAAAGGCCCTCTTTTTTTGTGGCTTGAGATTCAATAAGGGAAATTTATGGCAACGGCGATTTGGACGAGGCGGCATATTCTTTCGCTGATGGATTTTTCGGTGGGCGAATTGGATGCCGTACTGCAAACAACCACGAGCCTGCGGGATGTGCTCTTTCGACGAATGAAAAAGGTGCCCGCCCTCCAGGGTCAAGTGGTAACGAATATGTTTTTTGAGCCGTCGACCCGTACCCGTAGCAGTTTTGAACTGGCAGCGAAACGCCTATCGGCGGATGTGATGAATTTTGCGCCGGGGTCTTCTTCTCTCAGTAAAGGGGAAACTATTCTCGATACGGCTAAAACCTATCTGGCGATGGGCACGGACATTATGGTGATTCGTCATAAACAGTCGGGAGTGCCCCAGGCGATCGCCCAAGAAATGGATCGTCTTAATTCGGGGGTGAGTATTTTGAATGCGGGGGATGGTCTCCATGCCCACCCGTCCCAGGCATTATTGGATTTGTTTACCATCTGTCGAGCTTTGGATCCGGAAAATCCCCGCTGTGAGCTCCTCAAGGGGAAAAAAATTGCCATCGTGGGGGATATCCTCCATTCCCGGGTAGCCCGCTCGAATATTTGGAGTCTGACAACCGCCGGGGCAGAGGTAAACCTAGCCGCACCATCCACCTTACTGCCAGAGGGCTTTGGGGAATTTAGTACCGACTCTAGGGGAAAACTTGTGCTCCACTGGGAACTTGAACCAGCCCTCAGAGATGCAGATTTTGTGATGACCCTCCGTCTTCAACACGAGCGAATGACCGCCCACCTCCTGCCGAGCCTGCGGGAATATCACCAAAATTTTGGGATTACAGGCGATCGCCTTAAACTCTGCAAACCCGATGTAAAAATTCTCCATCCAGGCCCTGTGAATCGGGGAGTAGAATTGGCCTCCGATGTCATGGATCATCCCGCCTTGAGTCTAGTGTCAGAGCAGGTGACCAATGGCGTTGCCGTGCGCATGGCGCTGCTTTACCTCATCGGTAGTAGTAAGGCCAATATTTCCCTCAGTTAGTTGCCCATAATGCCTATGACAGTATTGTTGTGCCAAGACTCGGCTGCATTTTACGCAACCAATAAAATTGGAACGGCGCTAACACAAGTTGTTTCTCAAAAATTTCTGGAGCCGTTTGACTATATAAATCAATCAATAAATCTTGATCATGGCAGTCGAAGGGAGAACAACCCAAGTGACTCAAATCGAGGTGTTGATAATTCGGAGAAAAATTACCAATCACTAAAATATGATCCCGTTTATTGGGGCTAACTCGCACAAAACCAAATAAGTGAAAATTTTCAATACTTAACAACTGGCGATTGTTAAAATCTGCAAAGGCGGGAATCGACTTGCGTACGGAAATCATGTGTTGCAAAGCACTAAAAATTTGCTGTTCAATGGTTCCTTTAACATGTCTTAACTCCACCTTTTTCCAATTGATTTTGGGGCGATGGGCCCAGCGGGTATCATTTGCTTTACTGAGATTACCCACATAAGAATAATCATTTAGGGTGCCAATTTCATCGCCATAATAAATAAGCGGGATGCCCCCAAAGGAGAAGATAATACTGTAAAGGAGCAAAATATGTTGAATAATAATTTCTATTTTTTGTGGGTCACGGGCTTCAATTGCTGTTTCTAAACCAATTAAAGAAGTTAACGTTCCAGAAATGCGCGCATCATTATTTTTAGGATTTTGACCAAATAATAAACCCCGGGCATCTGTTTTTTCAAACTGGCCACAGAAATAATCAATTAAAAAACGACGGTGGGATTTCGGATCATACCCCGCTTGGACAATATCTTCATCGGTAAACCCAAGGCCAATATCATCATGGCAGCGGATATAGTTTAACCAGGTAGCCCGGTCTAATTTTGCGGGAATATTTTTTAAACCTTGACTCAAAAGCTTTGCATTTTTTGTCGCGACCGCATCCCATAATAGAGCCATCAGCGTCGCATTGTAGGCCATTTCACATTCTTTAGCATTAATGGCATCTTCTCCAAAATACCGGACAATTTCCACAGGGGCAACAATGGCTTCGGCGATAAAAATCACCCCCGGAGCCGTGATTTGACAGCAATCTTTAAAAATCTGCAAAATCATATGGGCTTCCTTTTCATTTTGGCTTTGGCTCCCAATTTTTTTCCAGAGGAAGGCAACTGCATCTAGCCGGAGAACGTCTACCCCTTGATTCGCCCAAAAGAGAATAATATCGACCATTTCAATTAATACTGCGGGATTCTGATAATTTAGATCCCACTGATAGTGATTAAAAACGGTCATCACCCATTTCTGTAAATCTTCATCCCAGGTAAAGTTCCCTGGAGCTGTCTCTGGAAAGATTTCCGGAAGATTATTTTCAAACATATCGGGAATATCCCGAGTATCAAACATATAATAATATTTCTGATATTTTTTATCACCACTGCGGGCTTTCTGGGCCCATTCATGTTCGTTTGAGGTGTGATTAATGACAATATCAAGGGCTAGCAAGATTTCTTTTTGTCGAAATATTTGAACAAGTTTACTCAAGTCTTCTAAGGTGCCAATTTTAGGATTGATTTGTCGATAGTTACTGATCGCATACCCTCCATCACTGGCATGACGAGGACATTCGAGGATTGGCATAATGTGAATAAAGTTAACTCCCAACTCTGTAAAATAATCAACCCGCTGCGACAGATCTTGAAGGTTGTCAGCAAAGCCATCGGCATACAAGGTCATCCCAACCCACTGGGGCTCAAGAAACCAATTAAAGTTTTTTTCTCGTGCCAAGTCCGTCTGTTTAAATTCGGGTGATCGCCTAATGTATTGATAAGCCATGACTTCCACAAGTTTCAGCAATTGTGATTTAAAATCGGCCCGGCGACCATAAAGCTTATAAAACAAAGAAAATAGACTATAAAAATTAGCCCCCAAACGAGTATAAAAGTAACTTAATTCTTGTTCTTTTAGGTCAGGCTTTAATTGGTCGAGAATTTCGTTTAAAATTGAGTGGGAAAATTGTTCATACATGGCTCAACGCCTGAAATTTAGAATATGTAATTTTTACTGTATGTCAAGCAACGAAAATTTGAGGCGATCGCCTTCAGAATTTAAATACAAATTAAAATCAAATTCCCCAAAATAAAGTGTCATTCATTAATTCCAAGCTTCTATAAATGAACGATAAAAGTTTGGGTCTTGGCTCACAGCCCCCTGGATTCCCACAATGGCGCTGGCAAAGATTTGGGCTCTTTCTAGGGTAATCTCCGGTAACCAGTCAGAAATTAAGCCCAGGAGAAAGACGCTACAAAAAGCGTCCCCTGCACCAACGGTATCAACTACCTCTGTTATTGTCTCAGGACTGATATGGTGGCGATCGCCATTTTTCCCATAGAAATTTGCCCCTGCTGCCCCTTGGGTAAGGATGATCTGCTGTAGTCTTGGAACTCTGAACAAGTCTTCGATGGCCGTATGATGGGAGGTAAATGGCTCAGATAAAAGGGTTAATTCTTCGTCGTTTAGCTTGAGGTAGTAGGCCATTTTAAGCTCATGTAAAATTGTTTCTTTTTCCCACCAGGGAGCACGTAAATTAATATCAAAAAATATACTTTCGGCCTGATTTTTTAATTCACTGAAACTTTCGAAAGAAATAGAGTTTCTGAGGGCAAGACTACCGTGGTATAGGAGAAAATTCTGGGGTAGTGGAGGCAATTGTTTTTTATCAATAAAATCGTAGGCACAATTGGCCTGAATATCATAGGTTGCCTGGCCCTGGTGCAACGTTACTTTTACTTGCCCCGTTAGTCGCTCAGGGTCGATTTGTAATCCCCTAGTATTCATGCCCCAGGACAACATTCTTTGTTGAATTTCTTCCCCCAGTGGATCGCTGCCAACACAGGAAATAAATAAAGGATTCATCCCAAAGGCCTGCAGGTGCCAAGCAACATTAAAGGGAGCACCTCCTAAATTTCGGGAACCATCTGGAAAGATATCCCACAAGGCTTCACCAAAAATAACAATCTGTTTAGTCATTTCTCAAATTTCCTAATCTTTTAATTCCCTTGCTGAAATCTTTTAAGCCTTCATGGTAGTGGGGGAAATAATGAACAATTCCTTCTAGGATACCAGCACTATAATTGCCATTCATTCCTAGATAATTTCCCTGGGCAAAATAAAGATTTTCCTGACAATGGTGATGTAGTCGTTTCTTTAAATCACCGTGGGCATTGGCCACAAGAACTGCGGGAATTGGACTCTGTAAAACATCTTGGTCATTGCCACTATCACCAGCAAAGAGCGTTTGATTAAGCCTGATTCGATAAGTATTTATTAAAAATAAAATAGCTTTATATTTATTCGCCTGTCGGGGCAAAATATCTAAAAGACCTATATTTTTTGCTTCATCAATGCTCCAGATTAAATTAACTGCTATCTTTTCTTGTTGAAATATTTTTTGGAGTTCAGGGATAAGCTCGGCGCTATTTTCTTGAAGATCGACGTAATAGCTTAATTTATAGTGGCCCTGCTTTTCTGGTTCTTGGAGCACGAGATTTGTCCTGGAGCCGAGGTATCGATGTAAAGTGATCGCCCCTTCGACTGGCCAATCCTGGGCGAGGTGATCATCCCATATCTGCCAACGACACCACTGGGAATTTTGCCTGGTGTAAATGCTGCTACCCACATCGGCGATCGCAAATTGGGGCCAAGGTAATTGATACTCAACAATGGCCTTTTCAATTAAGCTCAGATGACGACCTGTTACATAGACTAAAGTCACCTCCGGTCGGGCCACGAGATGACGAAAATAATCCCGGGCTTGGGGCGACTCTGGGGCTTCACCGTTAGGAATTAAAGTTCGGTCAAGGTCAGTACATAGTAGTAATTTTTTAGCCATATTTCACCCTGGATTTTGACATAATTTAAAGAAGTCATAATGCGCCAATCCATCTAAAATGCCAGCGGCAAACATTTTTTCCGAAAAATAAATGGGTTGAATGTTATTGAGATCTGAAAGTTCTTCTCGGTGACGATTTTTAACAACCACCGATAAGCTATTGCCTAACATCATATCTTCGTCAGCACCGGATCCCCCCACCGTTAAAATTCGCTCTAGGGGGATTTCCCACTGTTCTGCAAACCACCGCAAGGCATAACCTTTAGATGCCCGGATAGGCACAATATCCAAATACTGTCCAAAGGAAAAAGTAACATTTACAGTCTGGTCATTTTTAAATAAAATTCGCTTAATTTCTTCAATGCTGGGGGCGATCGCCGGGTTATAAAAATAACTAATTTTGAACAGGCTTTGAAATTGTTTGGGTTGTAATTGTAATCCTGGTAAATCTGTTAAAAGCGCCGCCACCCGCTGACGATTCCAAAGATAATCAATGTGATTTGACCACGCCTGATCGGGCGTTAGGAGAGGCGCATAATAAATTTCGGTGCCCAGGCTACTCATTAGAACATCCGGCGGGGGAATGTTGTGTTCCCGCAAAACCTTGAGGGCCGCATCTAAACGTCGCCCCGTGGCAATGCAAAAGACAATTTCCTTCCGGTGTTGGCCGAGTAAATTGAGCAATTCCCTGAGGGCAACGGGATCACCGACTAAATTTTGATCAATGGTCGAAACAATGGCCCCCTGGTGGTACAAAGCTAGACGTCGGGCGATCGCCAACTCTTGCCGGGATTCTGTCCGGTTGAGAATCGATTGCACCACCTCCATGTAACTCTGTACGTGGGATTCCCAAGTATAGGTTTGCTGCACCTGCTGCACCCCCCGTTGAGAAAATTGCTGCCACCGTTGAGGATCCCCTAGGATGTCACTAATTTTCGCCGCAATATCCCTAGGGTCGAGGGGATTGACCAAGTAACCATTCTGACAATTTCTCAAAATATCCACGGGTCCCCCGTCCTCCGTTGCCACCACCGGTAAACCACTGGCCGCTGCCTCAATAAGAGTCAGCCCGAAGGGTTCCGTTAAGGCCGGATTCACAAAAACGCCTTGGGAGAAGCTTGCTAAACGGTACAATTCCCCAATCTCTTGGGGGGAAAGAAACTTTGGGTAGGCCACCTTGCCATAGAGGTTATAGCGATCGATGGCCCATAAAATTTCTGTAAAAATCGTTTGGGCGCCGCCACTTAAGTCCCGGGGGTCGGCCCGTCTCCCGGAAAAAATTACTAAATTAGCTTGTTTTTGGAGTTCTGGGGAGGTGCCATAGGCCCGGATTAAACCGATAATATTTTTGCGCTGATCCAGTCTAGAGAGGGCGAGAATCATCGGCTTTTGGGGTTCTTTCAGAAAAGGCGCTAACTTCTGCTGTGCTGGTCCCTGCCATTCGTGACCGATGGGTGGGTAAAAACATTGCAAATCCGTGCCCGGCGGAATTACCCGCATATTTTCCGGATGATAAAAATCATATTGGGCATATTGGCCGGCGATTTCCTGTTGGGTACTGGTAATCACCCGAGTGGCACAGGCGAGGGTTTCTTCCTCTGCATTGATTCGGCGTGTGAGACGATAGCGATTTTCGATCACTTCCCCCTTGATGCCACTGGCCAGGAGCCGCTGCCGTTTACTGCGACCGAGGGAATGGCCTGTGTGAAATAACGGAATCCCTAAATGATTAGCGAGGCGCACCCCCACATAACCGGCATCCGCGTAATGGCTGTGGATAAGATCCGGCAACCGGGGCTGACTATTGAGATAGGTGAGGGTATTGTCCGCGAAATTATCGAGATAATCCCATAGGTCTTCCTTGGGGATGTAGTCATTATTACCTGACGAAATTCTGACAATCTGCGCTTTTTCGTTAATCGGTTCCACAGCTTTGCCATAGTCGGCACTCAAGTTGGGGTCAATGATTTGTTTTGTAATGAGGTCAACCCGCTCAATATCTGGGTGCTGGGCCAGGGCTGCGGCCAGTTCAACGACATATTTAGTTTGTCCTCCCGTATCGGCATCTCGACCCAGTTCTAGGTTATGGCTCCGAATTAAGCCATGGATGCTGATGAGCACGATATAACGGGGGGGTTGGGGACGGATCATTATGATAGGCCAGTCAATTTCACCATCTATGGGTGGCCTTGAGGCTGGTTCTGGGAATCAGAGAACAACCCAAAAACTCACTGGGTCATTGCTGTTGTGATGCTAGCGCAGGGCTCTGGGTCAGACAAAATCTTGAAAAGTATCTTAAGCAATCGCCCAGGAACGACCACAAAAAAATCCCCTGGTTGCGGGGACTATCCAGATGGTAAAAAGCAGAAAGTCAAAAACTTAGCTCAATTTGGCACGATAGCTATTGAAGGTATTTTGCAGGAGCATCGCTACGGTCATCGGCCCGATACCACCGGGAACAGGGGTGATGTAAGAGGCAATTTCGGCAGCTTCGGTGTAGGCAACATCTCCCACCAGGCGAGATTTACCGGTTTCGGGGTTCGTGACGCGGTTAATCCCCACATCGATCACCACAGCTCCGGGCTTGATCATGTCAGCGGTGATAAATTCTGGTTTGCCGATGGCAGCTACGAGAATATCTGCGTCTCGGGTCACTGTGGCGAGGTCTTGGGTGCGGGAATGGGCGATCGCCACCGTTGCATTAGCATCGAGGAGCATCAGGGCCAAGGGTTTCCCGACGAGGATACTACGACCCACCACCACCGCCTTTTTCCCTTCGATGGGGATGTCATATTCCTTGAGGAGTTCCATCACACCGTAGGGGGTACAGCTGCGTAAACCCGGTTCTGAACGCACCAAACGACCCAAGTTAAGGGGGTGAAGACCATCGGCATCTTTATTGGGGGCAATGGTCAGCAGCAACCCTACAGCATCTAAGTGAGCCGGGAGGGGGAGTTGCACCAAAATTCCGTCTACCCGTTCATCCTGGTTTAATTCTTCGATGACTGCTTCTAGTGCTGCCTGGGTGATATCGCTGGGAAAATGTTTGCCAAAGGAGGCCATCCCAATGCGTTCACAGGAGCGTTCTTTGTTGCGGACGTAGGCAGCACTGGCCGGGTTATCCCCCACCATCAACACGGCAAGTCCTGGGGGACGGCCCATCTTGGGGGCAAGGTCAGCAATTTGGGTTTTGAGATTTGCTTGGATTTTTTCGGCAAAGCTTTTGCCATCGAGGATATGTGCCATGGGTGTCGGGAATGGGAAAATTTCGGTTGCCAAGTTTATCCTAGATCCGATTCTGGGGATAGGGCACTAGGATCAGGATCCGCACTTTTGGGAGAACGGCGACGGTTTCTGGGGGGCTGGAGCGCTTTTTTCAGGAGGGTCGGAATTTCCTTGGGAGTGCGGGCAAAGGCGAGTTTTTCCTGTTTGAAGGCGCTGTGCATTTCTGCGGGGGTATAGGTATCGCTGATGGAGTAGGACAGTTGGTTGGCGATAATTGTGCTGGCGTCGTGACAACTCTGGTGAATTGGGGCATGGCTCCCACACAGATAGGTAACGACGGGGGTTTTGATGTGGTCGCGGATCAGGGGAATGAGGTCAATTTCTTCTTGGGAACCGTAGCGGCCTAACAGGGCGATCGCCTTTGTGTCGGGGTCTTGGTCAAGGTACTGGAGCCACTGGGTAAAGTTTGACCCTGGGAGCTCGGCATTCCCTATATCCACCCCATAGGTTTGCCCCAGACCTGCTTGGTTGAGCAGAATAGCGACCTCCTGGGACAGACTACTAAAGCGACTGAGGAGGGCCACTTCTCCGGGCTGGAACTGATCCACAAAGCTGGTGCCGAGCCATAATTTTCCCGGCATCACTAAACCACTGCTCCCCGGCCCCAGAATCTGTACCCCCTGGCGTTGGGCCTCACACAATAAACGCACCATGTCCAACGGCGGCACCCCCGCAGAAATGATGATCAACTGTTTAATCCCGGCGGCGATTGCCTCAAAGGCCGCATCTAAAACCGCAAAGGGTTCAACGAAAATCAAGCTGGTGGTAATGTCCCCAAATTGTTCTTTTGCCTCGGTGACTAAATCAAAAATTGGTAGACCAGCCAGGGTTTGGCCACCTCCCCCCGCACTCACCCCACCGACAATCTGGGTACCATAGGCGATCATCCGGGGGAAGTAGTACTGGGCTAAGAGGTTTTCGCTGCCCTGAATGAGGATATTGTGATTTGTGTGCCAAGCCATTCCCGTCCTGTTCCCGTCGCTAATGTGCTAAATCGTTTCTCTGTTTCAAAAGTTTTGGGTTTTATTTTTCTGCTTTCCCCAAGGTGATCGCTGTTTTGATTGCTGCTTCTAAATCCGTTTCCCAATGGCACTGGGGGGCAAGATCCGGGGAAATTTCCGGTAGACACCGCACCACAATCGTTAAATCACTTTCAGCTAAATCTGGATCGGGAACTGTCGCCGAGGCGATCGCCAACTGGGGAAAAAAAGCCGTGACCTGGGCCAAAATCCGTTCATTCATCTCCGAATCCGCCACCAGATTTAATAACAGTACCTTGAGGGACGGTAAGGCCTGGATTTGTAAGAGGATCGCCTTCATTTGCCCATCCAGGTCATCGGGCGCAAAAACTTGCCCTTGATTTTGGGGGCCAAGGATCCAACAGTGGGAAGGGTTTCCCCTTAGCTCGTAGAACATATCCCAAATGAGCGCCGCCGCCCCGGCCCCATAGCAAACAATGCCAACATTTCCTCCGGGGCTGTCCTGCTCCCAAAGGAGGGGTGTTACCTCAGTCTGGTCAAAGCCTTGCCGTTGGTTTTGATGTTCATAAAACAGGGCAATTTCTGGATGCTTGCGGAGGGCAGTATCGTGGACGGTGATTTTGCCGTCGAGGGCCATCAGTTCCCCCGCTTGGTTGATACCCAGGGGATTGATTTCCACCAGTTCCAGATCCTTACTTACTAGTAGATCGTACATTTTCTTGATAATGTCGCTGAGAGCCGGCACTAAGGTTCCCTGAATGCTCATTTTATTGAGTAGATGGCGAGCCTGAAAAGGAGAGAAAAAATCTTCAATCACCACCTGATGGAGATTCGCTAGGAGCTGATCCACATCCATGCCCCCGTAGGCTGACCCCAACAGCACCGGCCGCTGCACTTCGTAATCTAAAACCACCGCCAGAAAAATTTCCTGTTTCCGTTGGTAGTGGGCTTCGGCGAGGAGAACATCGGGATATTGCCCGGCGATCGCCAAATTAAAAATATTCCGCGCGGCGGCGATCGCATCGATGGTGTTTTGTACCCGTTTAATGCCCCCGGCTTTCCCTCGCCCCCCGGCTCGCACCTGAGATTTTAGCACCACTGGGTAGGGGATTTGGAGCTGTTTTAATTCCCGTGGATCCGCAATAATCTGGGATGGCAATGTGGGGATCCCCACCTGTTGAAATAATTGTTTTGCTTGATATTCGAGCAATTCCATTGGTGCAGGGGCAACCTAATATATTTTCTATCTAAAAGCGTAGCCTAAAACCTCAACATTTATCATCCGGAGCTGATTTCAGTTACTGGGTATTTGCGCCCATAGCTAGACTGTTTTGCCGATCATCGCGACAGCAGATTTTGAGAAAATAATAGTTAACGAAGATTTAAAAAATAATCTTCTTATAGAAATTGCTCCTTGGATTCTTGGGATTTTTCAGTACTTTTTGGGCATAAAACATAGCCTAAATATATTAAACTCATTTGGAATGCTTACCGTTTTTGACGATAGAAATCTAGCTTTTGTTTAAGGCGAATTTGTGCCTCCCTTAAAGAAGAACAGGCTTCCCCCTGGTGGGTGTGGTGATCGTAGAGTAAATTTTCTCCGGCGAAGCGGTCTGGATCCCGAAAATAACTGATCAAATTTAGCCCCAAGACCTGATTTTCAAAGATAAAGACCGGTAGTAACAATGGATTTGGCACAGCATATCCAAAGC
>JAYKIK010000031.1:0-2755 GCA_035284725.1 Synechococcus sp. | reverse complement strand
GAAATGGATGAAGATATTTCTAAGGTGCAACGGCCCGGGTTGGGGACGGTACTGGGTTTAGGATTACGGGAGGTATAGGACAAACGCCATGTACAGCTTAGATATTAATTTCCTCAAAGACCGGGGTTTAACAAAGGATGCCCCAGGGGCGATCGCCGAACGGATTGGTGCTAAATCGGGGCCAGTCAAGGGGCAAGAGCCGGGGCCATTGATCATTGGGGGAGCCGTCACCGCCGTTGCCTTAGGGGTGGTGGGCTTTTTATTTTTCCAGGGGAACCAGGGGAAAAATGCGGTTCAGGAAGAAATTGCCGCCATTGACCAGCAGTTGCAGGGGGCCAATGCCCAGCAGGCGAGGGTCCAGCAGATTCAGCAGGAAATCGACACTTACAAATCCCAGAGCCAAGCCTTTGTGGAGGTGTTGCAAACCAAGATTAAACCCTGGGCGGCGATCCTGCGGGAAGTGGGGGATCTGACGCCGGCGGGCCTCAAGATTACCTCCTTTGAGCAGTCGGATAATCAAGTGTTAGTGCGGGGCAATGCGCGTACCTTTAATGAGGTGAATGATTTTGTCCTGAACTTACCCCAGTCGCCCCTCCTCCAGGGGGAAGAGGTGTACATTGTCAGCGCGAATCTCGTGGATAACCCCGTTACGGCTGATCAGGTGACGTTTCCGCGGCCTGTGGCGTCCTTTAGTATGCCCCAGGTGGTGGACTATACGGTGTCGATTTCCCTAAATGATTTGACCAATGCGGAGGTAATCCAGACCCTTGAGGCCCAGGGTGCCCGGGGGATGGCCCAACGGCTGCGGAGTAGTTTTTAGGGAAAGCTGAGGTGATTAAGCAAATTAAACGCAGTTTTTCTGTAAGGGTGTGATGTTCCAGTTGTTTAAGACGGTAAGGAGGAGTAACGACCGATGACGTACGCAGAAGAGTTCCGCCAGACGATGACGGAAATGACCATGATTGGTCAGGAGCAGGGCTATTTCGAAGCCTTTGGGGTACAGTTCACGTCAAAAATTATCGGCGCCGCCATTGCGATCGCCGGCATTGGGGCCAGTGGTGCCCTGTGGTGGTTTTTAGTGAAGCCGATCCAGGGGGAAACGGACACCCTACGGCAGGATCTCCAGGCGAAACAGGCAGAATTTGCGGAAAAAGGGGGCGGTGGTCTCCAGGAGCAGATCGCCCAGTTGGAGGTGCAGTTGGCCAATGAGCAACGCATCGCCACGGAAATTTTCAATGCCTACGGTAAGGATAAGCAGATGCAAACTTTTCTGCTGGACTTTAACCGGATTTTGACGGCGAGTAATGTGCAGCTCACCAGCTACGAACCGACCCCCCCGAAACCGGAATTTATTACGGATGCGGCCACCTATGGGGAAGCGGCGGTCAATAAGCTGAAGTATCAAACTTTTAATGTCACTTTCGACAACATGACCTACCCGGAAGCGGAATCGATGCTCGGGAGTTTGGATTTGTTACAGCCGTTGTTGGTGTTGCGAAATTTTTCGACGACGGTGGCAGAACCGGCCACTTTCCGGTTTGAAAATGGGCGTTTGGTGACAGCGACCCAGGCGCGCTTGGGGGTTTCGTTTGTGGTGGATGCGTTGATCTCGCCCACACCGGAGGAATTGGCCCAACGGCAGGCGGAACTGGCAGCAGAGGCCGCACCGGCGGAAGGTGAACCGGCGGAGGGAGAGGCCCCGCCAGAAAATGGTGGCTAGGTTTTATTGGGGCCCGGGCGACTCCACAAATTTTAGTTGGGGAGAAAAAAGTATTAGCAAAGCTTATTTTTGATCACTGATTCTTTTGATTTTTTAAAATCCGTTTTTAGAACTATTGTTAATTACAGGCGGGATTCATTGCGGTTTTTCGATTAAATTTAACTAGTGTGTGTGGAGATTTTCTGTCGTGAAGATTAAGTCTTATTCCGGGATTGTTACTGGTGCCGTCGCGGCTACAACTTTTTTAGTTGCCCCAGCCCGAGCTGCCAATGTGGAGGTACGGAACCTGGAGGTGCGCTCTGGGGAGGGCAAGGTGGAACTGGCCTTAAACCTGGCGCCGGGGGATAGTCTCGGGGATGGGACGCCTCAGGTTTCGACGACCCAGAAGGACCGGGCGATGATCACGGAGATTGCGAATGCGCAGTTGAATCTAGGCAATGGGCAGGAAATCTTCAGCCAGGAAAATCCGCTCCCGGGCATTGAACGGATCGAGGTGATGGAAGCGGCCCCGGGGAAGGTGCACATTGTGGCGCTGGGGGAAGTGGCGGCACCGACGGGGGAAATCCTCAGTCAGGATAGTAATGAAATTTTATTGAATGTGGTTTCTGGGGCACCGACGGCAACGGCCCAAGCAGCAGAAGCTTCGACGGTAATTGAGCCGACGTTGTTAGCTCAGAGTGGCCCGAATATTTCTAATCCGAATGATTTTTTGCAGCCGGCGGCACCAGTACCGCCTTTTTTGCCGCGAGCGAGTGCGCCGCCAGTGGGTGATATTTCTATCTCGACCATTGATACAAGAATACCGAGTTATGTCAATCTTGGGACTAATGCTGTTATCCCCCGTTTAGTCTTAAAAGATGCGCCGGTAGAAGATGTTTTAGGACTATTGGCCCGGTCTGCTAACTTGAATGTCGTCCTCCAGGAAGATGTGGGTGACGTGACAATTAGATCTTTGGACTTAGAAAATGAGCCCGTACAGGATGCATTCAGCTATGTTTTGATGCTATCTGATCTCAAGGCCGTGATGAAAGGGCG
>JAYKIK010000030.1:0-24200 GCA_035284725.1 Synechococcus sp. | reverse complement strand
AAGGAACAGGGAACCGCGATCCAAGTCTATGCCTCCGATCTCAGTTCGACGGAATGGCTGTTGGGTAAGGGCTTGGCCTACTGGCTGGTGGCGATCGCCGAAACCCTCGTGGTGATGACCGTCTCCTTCATCTTGTTCCATATCCGCTTACAAACCAGTCCCCTCCCGTTGATCATGGGCACAGCCATTTACCTTGCAGCGGCGGTGTCCTTCGGGTTATTCATTGGCGCAAGGGGCGGTAATCAAAATGCGGCAGTCCAAGGCACGGCGATCGCCGGATTTTTGACCTCATTTTTGCTCTCTGGCTTTATTTACCGCTTAGAAAATATTCCCTTTCCCCTCTCTTTAATTGCCAACATTATTCCCGCCCACTATTACATTTTGCTCACCCGAGATGCCTTTGTGCGGGGCAGTGCTTGGAGCAGTATTTGGTATGTGCCGGTTGTTGTCGGTGTGATTGGCTTACTCCTCTTTAAAGCCGCCACAAACATCATGAAGAAAATGCAATTACCGGAGTGAAGATTGGGATGATGCGCATCAATTTTTTACATCAATTTTTTAACAGTCGCTTTTGGGCATTAACCCTCAAAGAAATTCGACAAATTTTAAAGAATCGCCAATCCATTTTTCTGCTAATTTTTCCACCGACCATTCAGCTATTAGTCTTTGGTTTAGCCCTCAGTCCCAATGTCGATCACCTCAGTTTAGGTTTAATTGATCATGCCAATTCTGCACAAAGTCGTGAATTTGTATCTGCCTTGACTGAAAATGACATCTTTCAAATTAAATCAATTCCCAAAAACGAAGCCCAGTTACAGGAACAGGTACGCAATGGCAAATTAACTGCCGGATTAATTATTCCACCAAACTTTGATCGAGATTTAAACCAAGGGGATTCGACCGAAGTGCAAGTATTGATTGATGGAGTCGATGCGAATACTGCTGGCATTACGAAGGGTTATATCAATCAAATTGTGAATCAATATACCCGCCAACAAAACCCTGCTTTTAAAACGCCCCCTATCGAAACCCAAAGTCATTTTCTGTATAATCCGGGTTTAATCAGTAGCTGGTTCTTTGTGCCGGGGGTGATCGGTTTAGTGCTCACCTTAACGGGATCTCTAATTTCTTCAATCACAGTTATTCGAGAAAAAGATGTGGGCACACTAGAGCAATTACTCATGACTCCGGCATCGGGTTGGGAAATTTTATTAGCAAAAATTGTGCCATTGTTTATCCTGTTAATGGGTGATGTTTTGATTGCTTGCGGCATGGGGAAATTTATTTTTAACTTACCTTTTCGGGGCAATTTTTTGATTTTCTATGCTCTCTCTGGCCTATATGTGTTTGTGAGTATTGGTTTGGGGATTTTACTCGCCACCTTATCCCGTACCCAACAGCAAGTGGTGCTCACCTCCTTCTTTTTTAATGCGCCGATTATCCAACTTTCGGGTGCGATCGCCCCCATTGAGAGTATGCCCAAAGTTTTCCAACTGCTCGCGTGGTTTGACCCGTTGCGTCATTATGTGGCGATCGCCCGTAGCCTAATCCTGAAAGGGGTGGCGATTGACTCCCTGTGGCCGCACATTTTCGCCCTCTTCGGTTTTGCGATTATTTTGTTGTCGATTAGTGTTAGCCGCTTTCGCGCCCAGTTGAATTGAGAGCTAACCAGCGTTTTTTCCAGTGGCTCGTGGATTCCCGTTGGCTGAACTTTTGTTCATCCCGCCGCCGTTGCAAAATCGTGGCCGCGTCATCCTGGAGGGTCGGATCTCGATAGGCGATCGCCGCATTGGTTAAAAGATGTTCCTGCTCCTGTTGGGAAAGCAGGGTGAGATTCTCAGGAATAAACCGCGCGAGGGTTCCGGGAGACTTTCGACCCACACCGGGGGTTGCACCAAGATATAAACCCGCCTCCTGGAGGGCCACCCGCACCGCCGCCGCACAGGAATAGGTCGCCAGATAACCTTCTGGGGCAAGGCATTGGGCCACTAAACCGAGAAATTCCACCGTCCAGAGTTGGGGACATTTTGGGGGCGAAAAGGGATCAAGAAAAATGGCATCGGCCTGGAAATTTGCCTCGATCACCCGTTGGATACTCTGCCGTGCGTCCCCTGTAAGTAATTGAGCTTTGAATCGGCCTGTTTCGACCTGAAGATTTTCGCTCAATTCCCAGAGTAGAGACACCACCGTTTCGGGATAGGCGGCAAGGACATTTTGGTGAATGCTATCGAGGGCGATCGCCTGGTCTCGTTCGAGGGCATAAAGGACTACTTGGCAACGGGGATTGACGCGCCAAATTTCCATTAAAGCAGCGGCGCTATTGTGACCCAAACCATAGCAAACATCTAGCAGTCGGAGTTGGGGTTGTTGGGCGAGTGCAGCAATGCGACAGGGAATCAGAAACTTTTCCTCGGCTTCCCGCTTGGCCCCCACCTGGGAGTGGAAATGCTCCTGAAATTCCTTCGAAAAGAAAGTGTAGGAACCGTCGGCCGTTAGCTGGGGCTCAAGGCTAGTCATCGTTACCTGTAACTATTCAGTCTCACTCTCAACGGTGGCCCGGATGCGTTGGGTGGCGGCTTCATGCTCTGCGAGGGTTTTGCTAAAAACATGGGTACCGTCGTAGTTGGCCACAAAAAATAAAAAGTCCGTTGCCTCAGGATTAGAGGTGGCCCGAAAACTCGCTAACCCCGGTGAGGCGATCGCCCCTGGGGGCAAACCTTCATTGAGATAGGTATTGTAAGGGTTTGGGGTACGGACCTGTTCGAGGGTAAGGGGTTGTTCCTTCGTTTGCCGGATACCAAGGCCATATTCCACCGTCGGATCTGTTTCCAGACGCATCCCCTCTCCCAAACGATTGATAAATACCCCAGCAATTAAGGGCCGCTCCTCGGGGATCACTGCTTCTTTTTCCACAATGCTCGCCAGGGTCACCCACTCCGCAAGGGACAATTCCAGGGGCACCGTTTCCGCATCATAGAGGGGGAGAGCCACCGTCTCAAACTGGCGCAACATCTGCTCAATGATCGCCGCAGGTGTCGGCTGGGCGGTATCCAAAAAGTAGGTATCGGGAAATAAAAAGCCTTCTAGGGAAGTTAAACCTTCCGGCAACCAGGGAAATTGCTCCCGGGGAATGGTCTGGGTGGCTTTGATAAAGTCTGCCGCTGGGAAGAAGCCAAGGGCCTCAAAGCGCTCTGCCATCTGCCGAATGGACCAGCCTTCGGGAATGGTGATGCTGGTCTTTACTGTTTCCCCTGACCAAATTTGCTGGGCGATCGCCGGTAGGTCTTGATTAGGACTGAATTGATAGGTGCCCGCCTTTAAACTGCCGTCTCGCTCCGTGAGCCTGAGCCACTTCACCCAGATCCGCCAGGCCTTAGGAGACCGAATTAAGCCCAAAGCCGCTAAATCTGCACCAATTTGCGCCGTTCCGGTTCCCTCAGGGATCACCAGTTGTACCGTTTGGGTCGCATTTTCTCCCGGGGAGATCGCCCAGCGCCACCAGGCCCAACTCTGCCAAAAGGCGATCGCCACTACCAGTCCGAGGCTCAGCTTAAACCAGGGAAAAGTCCCCCGAGACTGCTGCAATTGTTGCGCTTTAGGCGGTGCATTAGTCGGCATCTTGCAACATCAAGGTATCAACTAGGCTCTGGATCATCGGATCCCCCGGCTCAAGAATCTCCATTTCCTCGTCCTCAGTCACCTTCACAAAGATTGGGATCGGCTCCAGGGGGGTGTAGATGCTGTAGAGCTGGTCACTGTGGTAGAACCGAGCCAGCTCCTGGAGTTCCTCTGGTTCTAGTTCATCTTCCTCAATCTCTTCGTCTGCAATTTCAAGGGAGAGAATTTTATCTTCCTCTAGGGGAGGCAGTTCACCCCGCACCGTCATCACATGGGCCGTATCCTGGAGGGTTAAATCAAGTTCTGCCAATACTGCCTTGGCATCCGGGAAGATGACTGCTAATTCTTCGGGATCTTCCACCAGTTCTGTCTCGGGCAATTCTGCTGTCTCTTCTTCATCCTCATCCCAGGCGAGGATCACCACCGGCTGATCCACAGGCATCAGAAAATAGTATTCAGTGCCATCCTGGGTGATTTCATTTTCAACGTAGCAATCTAGCGATCGCCCCATGGCATCGGTAAGGGTAACGATGTCCTGAGCATCAAGCTCCCGTCCGGAATCAAAAGAAGGCGAAGACATAGACAGCGACAATCAAAAGAAGGGATAGAAAACAATTTCCCTCAGAATATCACGCAGAGGGGGCAAAGTTTTGATTTGTCCAGGGCCCCTAAACTCCTTTTATGATGTTGGTAGCTTTCCCTTCCTGAGTCGCCCATGTCCAAAGCCCCAATCACTGTCCAGTCCGAAGTTACAGCCCCGATCACGAAGACCTCCCAGGAACAGGAATTTGAAGAGAAACGGCTCCAGGATATGTTACTCCTCCTAGAAACGATGTTTTTACGGGAGGAAACAACGGTAAAGCTGGTTTTAGAATGTCTTTACGATATTGGCTCAGTCAACTTTATCAATGAAAAAGTTCGCCGCCGCCCCCTAAATCGTCTCGCCAAGTACATTGCCCGTTTTTCCAAGCCTGTGTTTCGGATTTTGGCCTGGCGCTGGTTCATGAAAAATTGTCCCACCCTCCTCGTTAATTGGCTCCATGGCAAAGTATCCAAGTTTTAGACCAGTCTTGATATTTACTTGATATTTAAACGTTCACTGTCAGCAACTGCAGCCACGTTCTGGCGGTTTTAAAGAAGGCTTTAGAAAACAATAGGGGGACAGCTATGGCAAATAGAACAGTATTGGTCACTGGGGGGGCAGGTTATATCGGCTCCCAGACGGTTTTAAGCCTACAACGGCGGGGTTATCGGGTCATTGTGCTGGATAACTTGGTCTATGGTCACCGGGATCTGGTGGAGTCGGTACTCCAAACGGAATTGATTGTCGGGGACACGGGCGATCGCCTTTTGTTAGACCAGATATTCACAGACCATAAAATCGATGCGGTGATGCACTTTGCCGCCTATGCCTATGTGGGGGAATCGGTCACTGCGCCCGCCAAATACTATCGCAATAACGTGGTGGGGACGTTGACCCTCCTCGAAGCAATGCTCGCTGCTGGAGTCAAGCAGTTTGTTTTTTCTTCCACCTGTGCCACCTACGGCGAACCCACTGAAATTCCGATCCCCGAAAACCATCCCCAAAACCCGATCAACCCCTACGGCATGAGTAAGCTGATGGTGGAAAAAATCCTCTGGGACTTTGACCGGGCCTATGACTTGCGATCGGTAATGTTCCGCTATTTCAACGCCGCCGGCGCAGACCCCGAAGGGAACCTAGGGGAAGACCATAACCCAGAAACCCACTTGATCCCCTTGATTTTGTTGGCAGCCCTGGGGAAACGGGAGCACATTTCAATTTTTGGCACGGACTACCCCACCCCCGATGGCACTTGCATCCGGGACTATATCCATGTGAGCGACCTCGCCGATGCCCATGTGTTGGGTTTGGAATATCTCCTCAACGGTGGGCAAACTGATGCGTTTAACCTCGGCAATGGCAATGGTTTCTCGGTGCAGGAGGTCATTGAAGCCGCCCGGAAAATTACAGCTCGAAATATTAAGGCGATCGCCACCGACCGTCGCCCCGGGGACCCCCCCAGTTTAGTAGGCAGCAGCGCAAAAGCCCGCAGCATTTTAGGCTGGCAACCCCAATATGCTGACCTCGACGTCATTTTGCAGCACGCTTGGCACTGGCACCAACGTCGCCATGGTTAACCCAAGCCTCACTTCCTTTCTACCCTAGGGAAACAGAGGAATTCCCAAAGAAAGGAACCCAAACAGATAAAATAAAAATCCACTACCCCGCTTGTTCACTATCTAAACTCAAGAGGATATACAACATTGTCTCGTCGTTATCTCTTTACCTCCGAATCCGTCACCGAGGGACATCCCGACAAAATTTGTGATCAAATCTCCGATGCGATTCTGGATGCCGTTTTGACCGCAGATCCCACCAGTCGCGTCGCCGCCGAGGTTGTGACCAATACCGGCTTAGTTCTCATCACCGGTGAACTAACATCCAAAGCGAATGTGAACTTTATCCAGGTCGCCCGCCAGAAAATTGCCGAGATTGGCTATACCAATGCTGATAACGGTTTCTCTGCCAATAGCTGTTCTGTTCTGATTGCCCTCGACGAACAATCCCCCGACATCGCCCAGGGGGTGACCAGCGCCCAGGAACAACGGGACAAACTCAGTGACGACGAACTCGACGCCATTGGTGCCGGAGACCAGGGGTTAATGTTTGGCTATGCCTGCAACGAGACACCGGAGTATATGCCCCTCCCCATCAGCCTGGCCCACCGTTTATCCCTAAAACTCAGCCAAGTGCGCAAGAGTGGTGAACTGTCCTACTTAGGGCCCGACGGAAAAACCCAGGTGACGGTGATCTACGAAGACGGCAAACCCGTGGGGATTGATACTATTCTGATTTCCACGCAACATACGGAAACCATCGGCAACCTCACAGACAACTCAGAGATCCAGGCCAAAATTAAGGCGGATCTGTTAGAAAAAGTCGTCAAACCCGTATTCGCCGGGGCGGCAGTGGGCTTAAGTGACAGCACCAAATTCCTCGTGAACCCCACCGGTAAGTTTGTCATTGGTGGCCCCCAGGGGGATTCTGGTCTGACCGGCCGCAAAATTATCATTGATACCTACGGTGGTTACTCCCGTCACGGGGGAGGCGCCTTCTCTGGGAAAGACCCCACGAAGGTCGACCGTAGTGCTTCCTATGCCTGCCGTTATGTGGCAAAAAATATCGTTGCTGCTGGCCTCGCGGACAAGTGTGAGGTGCAGGTGAGCTATGCCATCGGGGTGGCCCGTCCGGTGAGTGTCATGATTGAAACCTTTGGCACCTGTAAAGTCGATGAAGATCGTTTATTAGAAGTGGTTCAGAAACATTTTGAACTGCGTCCGGCGGGGATTATCCAGGCGTTTGACCTCCGGAATTTACCTAGCCAGCGTAATGGGCGTTTTTATCAGGATGTGGCTGCCTATGGTCACTTTGGCCGTACAGACCTGGATCTGCCTTGGGAGCGTTTGGATAAGGTCGACATCCTCAAGCAGGAACTCGCCACTGCGGCGATCGCCTAATTTTTTTTCGTCAAAAAAACAAGACAAATTCAACCAATTTCCCCCGATGCTTCCTCCGGCAATGGGGGATTTTTGTGGGGCTGGAGATTACCCCGCTGCAGGGCATCTTCGAGCATTGCTTCCCCAACGACTGCATTAAGCTGATCCCCCAGGAGCATCACCAGGGCGCTGAGCTGGAGCCAGAGCATGAGGATAATTGCTGTCCCCACGGCCCCATAAACGCGATTGTATTGCCCAAAATTAGCCACATAGAGCCGGAATAGAGAGGAAATCACTGCCCAGGAAATTGCCCCCAGAACGGCCCCCGGCAGAATCGGCATGCCCTTAATCAGGCGGCTGGAACCCATGCTGTAGATAAAGGCAAAGGCAATGGAAACAATCGCCAAGGCCACGGGCAAACTCAGGAACCGCCACAGCTTGACTAGCAAATAGGCTAAATCGTAGTCGACCTCCAGATCCACAATCAGGTTTTGGATAAAAAGGATTGAAAAACACAGGGCAAAAAAGGCAATTAAGGCGATCGCCAAACCGAAGGACATCTGTTTCAGTTTGCGCCAGGGATGACGGCGGTCTGGGGGGCTTGTGAGAATATTAAAAACCATGGCCACAATCCCCGTCCCCAACCCCAGAGCTAGGGGAAAACTCAACAGTCGCCACAGGGTCACCAACACATTGACCCCCGCTGTGTTTACCGGCAGACGCACGATGAGATCCAAGCCCACTTCAATGACGCTATCCCCCACCAGCACCAAAAACGAGGCGAAAATCAAGAGGGCGATCGCCCCCAGGGTAATAAAAATTGACATTAACTTTGCCTTCCAAAAAGGTCGCCGCTGTTCTGGGGGGATTTCATGGATCTGATCCAAAGCATTCATCGCCGCACTTAGAGCCCCAGAGGAAACCCAAATGGTCGCCACAAAACTCACCGAAAATAAACTTTTACTGGGGGTCCCGCTAATCTCTGAGGCAAATTCCCGCAGTAACGTCCACACCGAAACCGGCATCACATCTTCGTAATAGCTCGCCAGCTGGAGGATGGTCTGGTCTAAAGTGGCAGTAAACAGGCCTAAAGCCGTCAAGGCCATAATGATAATCGGGAACAAAGACAACATCACATTAAAAGCAATCTCCGCCGAAAGCCCCAGTAGGCGACGCCGTAGCGCTTGGCGAATCGTCCAATAGATTGTCCGGTGATTCAGAAATAGAAAAAACCGCAGAAAACGCTTCATTACATGACCACTGGGGACAGCTTTGTTTTACTTAACATGACCGATCTGTGACTAGACTGATTGGATCCTTTCAAGGCCTTTTCAGCACATTACTACAAAAATTGATCGTTAAAATTCACAGAATGAATATGTAAATTACTTTTTATAAAAAGAACTCTGTTTAGCAAAAAAAAATAGCGACAATATTAGTGTATCCCTCCATCACTCTTCCTTTGGGAGGTGAACTCTATGGCATACCTCAAACTGCGTCAATCCTTGGGTTCATTACTGTTTCCCCTGGGGCTAATCTTGACCGCAGCCTTCATCCCACCAGCTCCCCTCCAAGCCCAGACTTGTAATGTCTACATGGGTCAGGCTGTTACCGGTGCCGGGGTGAACGTTGACCGCTGTTCGATCCGTCGTGCCAGTGAACGGAGCGTTAATTTTGTTTACTATCTCGGCCAGATGAAGATCAACGCCCAAGCCCACTGCTGGGATAATACCTGGACAACATTCCATGACGGAGTGACCCACAGCCCGATGTCTACAGCAACCCAAAACATGTTGAACTTTGTTTGTGATGGGAATGCTGGGAATACGGGTGCGACAAGTACAGCGTTTGTTTTTGCGCCCCCTTCCAATGTCCGTACCTATCCCAATGGCCCCATTCTCTGCACTGTGCGATCGCCCCGCCAAATCAACCTCTACGGGAACCAGGGCGATTGGTTTTACACCGACGCCTGCGGCAGTATGGGCATGATCCACAACAGTCAACTACGATTTTGAATGTCCCCATAGAAGCAGCACTGTCTTCCGGCCTCCCCGACTACCTAGGTATTGGGGAAGCTGTTTTTCGGGCGTCTTGACCTGTGGGACAATTGCCCCGGGAGAGATACACTGAGAGATGGTGCTAGGGTCGTGCATTTTTAGTCAAGTTGTTTTAGCAAAGTGAGGACGGTATGCCCATCAACATCGGACAACGAGAGCGTCTACTTTCTTTGGTGAAGGAAGGTCAACTCACCCAGGAGGAGTTTGATGTACTCCAAGCCCATTTTGACCTCAAAAGTGTACCTGCCCCCCAATCCAGCGCGGAGAAACCGTCCGGTGAACCTGGTTCTTTCTGGAAAAAGCCCATTTTTGGCAATCGGAGCATCGTCGCTGCGGTGACGGATTACTTTGCTAAACAGCCAATCCCGCCCCATACGGTAGATCGCTATGGTCAGCTCTGGAAACAGCTAGAAACCAAGGCAATTACGTTGCAGGGACTGGAAAACCGCAAATTTGGCAATCAGGAGTTCCTGGATTTCTTCCGGATCCGGATTCTCATTGACCTCAACATGGGAACCTTTAAAAATCTCAAGAATACGATTGATTTATTTGAGGTGATGTTATTTTCCCTTGAAAGCTTTGTGCTGATTAACGAGACGGAATTTCTCTACCGTAGCCCGACCCAACTCAAGGTCTATGAGGCGATCGCCGATATCCTGGATCACCACACCGACAGTACAGAGATCCTGTTACAAATGAAAACGAGGGTCACCCCTTTCCTGAAAGAATTTAAGACAGAGGAGGGGCTCGAGGTAACAAAAAACTACATTTTGGCAATCAAAGAAGTTACCCGCTACAAAAGTGGCGTCAAGCTGCTAAACATCCTTCGCAATCTGAAATCGCGCTATTCCTTACTGTTATCCACTTTTAAACTGGCCCAGGAGGTACTTACCCAGCCGATCGGCACCGATTTGGCCGTCCTTGAAAAACGGGTCACAGAAATTGAGGAAACGATTTATACATTGTGTTCAGCGATGGGAATGCCCAGCAACCAAAATAATCTTCTGGGCTACGTGAAGGTTTTTCATTTTCTGGCCTTGAACTATCGCCACAAAAACGCCGGGGCAGAGTTTAAAGCTCTCCTGGGGGATCTAAAGAAATGGGAGCAAATCGCTGGGGAATTACAACATGTGAAAGACACCTATCCCCCGAATGATTACGAACTACCGGACATTTTTAAGCAGGATTTTCCGGGTTTTCCCCTTTATCAGAAATATCAGCGTTTCCTGAATGTTCGTAAGGTCTAGGGTGAGGCTTGATCCCGAAAGAATTCATGGGGAATCTAGGGGGTACTGTGCCAGAGCTTGTTGGGCGATCGCCTGCCAGGTTTCCCCGGTCTTTTTGGCGATTTCAGCAACATCTTCATATTCCGGTTGAACGTTATAGATTTTGTCACCCCGGTGGCCAATTTTGAGCTTCACTCTACCAGCGGGCAACTCAATGGTTTCAAAACGCCGCTGGAGAATAGAACGGGTTTGGGTTTGGCGACGGATGCCGAGGGTACTGGTTTCTGTGAAAATAATGTCTTCGCAGCTATTCACTAAATCCACAGGACAAATGACCGTTAAGAGCGTACCCAAACGATTTTTTTTCATCGTAATCCCCTGGGTAAACACGTCTAAGGCGCCCGCTGAACGCAATTTTTCGCAGGCATAGGCGATCGCCTGGGGATTTAGGTCATCAATTTGCGTTTCGAGGCTAACAACCGTTTCCAGACTAGCCGCTTCCTCTTGATAGCCAATCCACAGTCGCAATAAATTCGGTAAGGGCAGATCGATGGTGCCAGCCCCCAGGGCAATGGTTTCGAGGGTCATCGCCGGTGGTTTACCAAAATCCTTAGCGAGGGTGGTGGCGATCGCCGCCCCGGTGGGGGTAACCAATTCTTTTTCGATGCCGTTGCTGTAGACCGGCACTTTTCGTTGTTGCCAGAGTTGGAGCACCGCCGGTACAGGAACCGGCAAAATCCCATGGGCCGCCTTGACTGTTCCGCCTCCAGTGGGCAGCGGCGCACAATATAGTTCATCGATTCCAAGCCAATCTAAACCCAGACAAGTCCCAACAATATCCACCAGGGCATCCGTTGCGCCGACTTCGTGAAAATGCACCACTTCCGGTGTTGTACCGTGGACTGTGGCTTCGGCGATCGCCAAATTTTGAAAAATCTTTAAGCTCCACTGTTCCACCCGTTCCGGTAACTTTGCCGCTTTGATCAGCTGCTGGATTTCTGGTAAATGGCGGTGGGGAGCATGGCCTCCATGGTGGTGATGGTGCGTTGTATGGCCGTGGTCATGGGGATGATCGCCCGCTTGATGCGGGCTATGGTGAGAATCCTCGGTTTTGAGATCCACAAAAACCTTCGTCGCTCGCTGTCCTTGACGAATCACCGTTTCCGCCCGAAGATCGTATTCAGAGGCGATTCCCAAACGATTTAGCTGATTTTCGAGGTATGCCAACGGTACGCCCCCATCTACCAATGCACCGAGACACATGTCCCCTGCAATCCCCGTCGGGCATTCGAGATAGGCAATTTTTTTCATAGCGGCAAAACAATGGCTAATTACTATTCACTCCACCCTAAAAATCCCCAACAGCGGGATCTCGAGGCGATCGCCCAACAACTCCGGGCTGGGGCGGTGATGTTATATCCAACAGATACAGTGTACGCCATTGGTTGTGACCTCAACGCGAAGCAGGCTGTACAAAAAGTCCGCCAACTGAAGCGCCTCGCCAATGATAAACCCCTTACCTTCCTCTGTTCTTCCCTGTCGAATATTTCTGAATATGCCCTTGTGAGTGATGATGCCTACCGCATTATGAAACGGGTGATTCCGGGGCCCTACACCTTCCTTCTACCCGCCACAAAACAGGTGCCCAAGCTGGTGATGAGTCCCAAACGCCGCAGCACCGGTATCCGTGTCCCCGACAATGCCATTTGTCAAGGTTTACTCCAGACCCTCGGTAATCCGATCATTTCCACCTCCGCCCACCTGCCCGACGAAGACGGAGAACCATTTACCCTCGACCTCGAAAAAGCCTATCTCTTCGATGCCCTAGAACCCCTCGTCGATATCATCATCGACAGTGACACTGACCCCGGGAATAAAACATCTACCATCCTCGACTTTTGCGATCGCCAACCGGCGCTCATCCGCAAAGGTTTAGGTTGGGATGCCCTCGAAAGCTGGCTTGACGTGGTCGATCTCTCCGAAGAAAGCTAAGATCTCTCTCCCCTGGAGAGGAGCTAGAGGGGTGTCCCTCTCCTTAAGCCCGTTGGCCGGTGATGATGTAGGACACCCTTTGGGCAATATTGGTCGCGTGATCGGCCATCCGTTCCAAGTCCCGAATGATCAACGCCATCAAAATAAACGGTTCAATCACCCCAGGTTGGTTTTGTTGCTGGGCGATCGCCGCGTACAATCGGTCGTAGTCATCGTCCACCCGGTCATCCAGCTTTTTGACATAGCTCCCCGCATTGGGGTCAAGATCCGCTAGGGCCACCAGACTCGTAGACAACATCAACTGGGCATGTTCCGACATGCCTTCAATCTCCGCCATCAAAATGTGGGTTGGATAGGGCACCAAGCGCATGGACTTTTCTGCCAAATCCTCCGCGTAGTCAGCAATCCGTTCTAAATCTCGCACCAACTGCATAAAAGCGCTCACAAAGCGGCAATCTTGGCTCACAGGGGCTCTTAGGGTTAGCATTGCCGAGCAATCCGCTTCAATTTGACGATAATAACGGTCAATTTCCTTGTCTAAGGCACGGAGAGTTTCATAGGCTTCTAAATCCTCCTTAAATAGACAATTATGACCGAGGCGGAAGGCTTGTTCCACCAGTGCCCCCATCCGTAAGACTTCCTGCTCTAGGCGTTGTAGAGAACGTTCAAATTGCGTTCGTTCCTTTTGGGGCGGCTGATGAAATAGTTGCATAGTTGATTTTTAATTTGTGTTTCTTTATATTGTTTTTTTATAGAAACTATATTGACATTATAATTCCAAACTTTAAAAAAGATTAAGTTATAGTTTGGTTAATAAAAGTTTTTACCATTGGTGTTTGTTAAATCCTTATTTTACAGCGGTTTTTAGGCTTTAAGAAATTCAGAAAGAATGTAGTCTTTAACATCATTCAAAAAAGTCTTTGGGGTCTATAGGGCTTGTTCTATAAAGGGTATCAGACTCTGCCGCCAGGGGAAAATCATGAGTTTTTTGCATCGAAGTAGACCATTGATTTGCTTTGGGATGGTCAGGGCGTCGCCGTTGAGAAAGTTGTTCTTCATTTGTATTTTCTGCTACCAATTCATAGAGAAGAGCCAATTTTGTGGCTGTTTTCCCCTTGCGTAGAATGCGCCCTAAACGTTGTACATATTCCCGACTGGAGCCGCTGCCCGACAGAATAATCGCCACCTGGGCATTGGGCACATCAACCCCCTCATTGAGAACATGGGATGTCACCAGAACCTGGTAAGTTTCATGGCGAAATTTCTCAAGGATTTGGTGACGTTCCTTAACGGGGGTTTGGTGGGTGATCGCGGGCATTAAAAATTCCTGGGAAATGCGATAAACGGTGGCATTATCGTTGGTAAAGATGAGGATTTTTGCGGGATAGTGCCGTTGAATTAACTGGGCGAGGGTACGCAGTTTGCCAGCGGTACCAGCGGCGATATCTTTGGCTTGGCGGTGGGCTAACATGGCGCGACGACCAGCACTAGAACGGCAACTGGCGGCGATAAAGTTCTGCCAACCTTTTAGGGAACCGAGGTGAATATTGTTCTTCTGGAGGAATTGATTGCGGGTGGCGATCAGTTGGTGATACTGGTCTTCTTCGGCAGGGGTAAGGGGAATTTTGAGCTGGATAATTTCGTGGTGGGCGAGGGCTTTTCCGGCGAGGTTTGTGGGACTACAACCGTAGACAATGGGGCCAATGAGGTGCTGGAGGTCTTGATCTTTGCCGTCGCTCCGGTCGGGGGTGGCGGTTAAACCCAGGCGATAGGGGGCAATGGCATATTCGGCGATCACCCGGAAAAAATCACTAGGGAGATGGTGGCATTCATCAAAAATAACCAGGGCATACTGATTTCCGAGGGTTTCAGCGTGGATGGCGGCACTGTTGTAGGTGGCAATGAGGATCGGCGTGCGATCACGGGAACCTCCCCCCAGGAGGCCAATTTCCGTGGTGGGAAAGGCGTTAGTGAGTTGAGCATACCACTGGTGCATCAGATCGAGGGTGGGCACCACAACCAAGGTTGTCCGAGGAGTACAGGCCATGGCCAATTGAGCGAGGTAGGTTTTCCCTGCGGCGGTAGGCAATACCACCACCCCTTGGCGATCGCCTTTTTTCCAGGCCGTGAGCGCTTCCCGTTGGTGGGGATAAGGATCTAAGGGAAGCTGGGCCTGGAGCTCTAGGGAGGAAAATTGCTTGGCCTCATCAATAAAATCAACCCCTTCCGCCCGTAACCGTTCTACCAGGGGACGATAGTCTCGAGCGGGGAGCCGGAATTTTTCGATGCGGTCATCCCAAGTGACGAAATCTAGCCAAGCTCTTCCCGGGGGTGGGGGATGAAGAATGAGGGTACCTCGGTCGTAGGTCAACCTAGGGCGCCGTCTCATCACCGATGATGCGATCAAGTTGCCAGAGGATTTGATTCCCTTCCCGTTTCACGCGTGAAACAATCCAGTTGCGCCATGTCCATTCATGCCCCCGACTCGTAACGGCACTGGCATTGACGTCCATGAGGTCAGCCAGTTCAGAACTACTGATAAAGTAACCTTTGGCAGCGATTTCGTCGGCAATGCGGAGGCTTTCGATCACATCACTCAGCCGTTGTACCCGCTCATGGTGAGACTGGGGAAAATCGTCATGGGAAAAACTAAGGGCGTCGGTCATGGATTTTTCTGCAGATGGGTTAGGAATTACAAGATTCGATTGTGTTTGAGATACTAAATCTACCGTTAATTGTCGACTGCTTCCTGGGGAAATTCCTCTAGATTTCGATAGATCTTCAGAAACTTGGATGGTTTTTAGGGTGGGAGGTTGTCCCCGGGCAAAACCATTGGCGATCGCATCGGCCCGTTCATTGCCCGCTTCCCCGCTGTGGCCCCTGACGTGGCACCAATCGATCTTGAGGGAATTGAGTTGGTTGAGCTGCTGCCAAAGATCCTGGTTAAGAACGGGATTCCCGGTCGCTGTTTTCCAGCCTTTTTTCTGCCAACCTTTAATCCACTTGGTAATGCCATCAATGACATATTTACTATCGGTAAAGAGGCGGATCGGCTCCTGGTGTCGGTGTTCTCGCACAAATTCGAGGGCTTGGATCGCGGCTTGCATCTCCATGCGGTTGTTGGTGGTTTCCGAATGGCGATCGCCCATTTCCAGAACAGTACCATCGGTAAACTGAACGACGACCCCCCAGCCCCCGGGCCCCGGGTTCCGAATACAGCCCCCGTCGGTATAGATGCGGTCAATTGTGCGTTGTTGTGTCATGGACTCGGAAAAACTAAAGATAGAGATAGATTAGGTTGATGAATGAATAAATCAGGCGTTATTCAGCCCAGGGATCCGCTGGGAGGGGGGAAACCGGAGCATTGAGAATCGCCTCTAGGGCATCTAACCGAACCTGGGCTTGGGTAAAATCGGGCTGCAGACTGAGCACACGCCGGTAATTAATTTGGGCGTTTTCTGGTTTATGCAGTTGTTCAAGGGTAAGGCCCCGCTGGTACCAAGCCTCGGTCAGATCTTCTTGTAATTCAATGGTTTTGTTCCAACTCTCAAGGGCTGCCTGCCATTGTTCCAGGGCCATGAGGACGGCACTGCGGTCATTCCAGACTAAGACATTGTCGGGAGCAAGTTGGATTGCCCGGTCTAGGGAGATCAGGGCTTCGTCATAGCGCTTCAGGTAAGCGAAGGCACTTCCACGGTTATGCCACACCGCTGCAAGTTCTGGATTCAGCACCTTCACCTGATCCCAGAGGGCGATCGCCCCGAGGAAATCCCCCTCTTCAGCTTTGGTTAAACCAGCCTTGAAAAGCGCTTCAATGGTCATCATAGAATCATCGCCAGGGACTGCCGGCGACGAAACTGGATCAGCAACGGTGGTATTACCCCCATTTCCAGTATCTTCCGGGTTAGGTGGTTCTGCCATGGCGACCGGCTCTGGTGCGCTTTCAGGTTCCGCCTCGGGGGATATGGATGGTTCCTCGACACAGGCAGCGGTTCGCTCTGGTGAAGCCGGCATTGCTTCTGGCACGGCTTCTAATGGCTGTTCGGACGTTTCTGTGGGGAGTTCTTCGGGAGCTGCTGCGGGGACCTCTGGTGAGGCGATTTCTGCGGTCTCCAGGGTCACGGGAGTCACTGCGGAGGAGGGGGCCGGCTCTGCCAATTGATCGGCTCCGTCATACTCCCAAATTTCAACGTTCACTTTACCCTGCCCCGTCAGCAACAGTTGACCGGATTCGGCAAAGGCCCGGGCAAAACGCTGCAACTTAGGTGAACCTTTGAAGGCATTACTCACGAAAAAAAGCTTTGTGCCGATCTGCTGTTGTTGGGGGCGCTGGGCCTGTGATAGTATTTGCGTACTGAAGCGTTCGAGCCAGGCTTCCCAGGCGGTGACTTTGCCCCGGACTCCCAGATCCGCGATAAATACTTCGAGGCGATCGGGTTGCCAGCCCCGGGAAATACCCTGGAGGAGCTGATCCAAGAGAAATTCAAAATCGGAGTCGGTGAGGGGGGGTAGGTCTGCGGTGGGTGTTTGCCCCCGACCCTGGGAGGGAGAAAATAGCTTTTTTAACCAACCCGCCATATCCTTAATAGTCCTTTTGTTTACGCTAACTGTTGCTTGTACTCAACCCATTCTATGTTGTCAGCTACCAGATTTCAGTTATTCGTTGCCAAGGTTCAGCCATTACGGGCTGTGCTATCTAAGCCACCATTATCTTGAAGATCCTCTGATTTCCGTCCTCCTACTCCTGTCCCCTGCTCCCCATGGCTTACGAACCGCTCCACCACAAATATCGACCCCAGACCTTTGCGCAGTTGGTCGGTCAAGAGGCGATCGCCACGACGTTAAGCAATGCCCTCGAGCAACGCAGGATTGCCCCAGCCTATTTATTCTCGGGGCCGAGGGGGACAGGAAAGACCTCCAGCGCCAGAATCCTCGCCAAATCCCTCAATTGTCTCAGTGCCGGAAAACCGACCCCCCATCCCTGTGGTGAGTGTGAAGTCTGTCGGGCGATCGCCAACGGTTCAGCCCTAGATGTGATTGAAATTGACGCGGCCAGTAATACGGGCGTTGATAATATCCGGGAACTGATTGAGCGATCGCAATTTGCCCCGGTGCAATGTCGCTACAAAGTTTATGTAATTGATGAATGTCATATGCTCAGCGTGGCGGCGTTCAATGCCCTGCTGAAAACCCTAGAAGAACCCCCCGCCCATGTGGTGTTTGTCCTGGCGACGACAGATCCCCAACGGGTGCTCCCGACGATTATTTCCCGCTGTCAACGGTTTGATTACCGCCGAATTCCCCTTGAGGCGATGGTGGCCCACCTCCGGAAAATTGCCCACCTCGAAAACATTGATATTCCCCTGGAGTCGGTGACTTTGGTGGCCCAGATTGCCAATGGTGGGCTGCGGGATGCGGAAAGTTTATTAGACCAACTGAGTCTTTTGTCCGGTGAAATTACCCCTGATAAAGTTTGGGATTTGGTGGGGGCCGTGCCGGAACGGGATTTGTTGCAATTGATCCAGGTGATTCGCAGCGATGATCCCGAGGCGGTGATTCAACAATGTCGCAGTTTACTCAATCGAGGCCGGGAACCCTTAGTGGTACTGCAAAATTTAGCGAGTTTTTACCTCAATCTCCTCATTGCCAAGACGGCCCCCCAACGGGGTGATCTAATCGCCGTGACCCAACCCACCTGGGAAGCCCTTTGTTTGGAGGCCCAGGCCTGGGACGCAACAAATATTTTGCGGGGGCAACAACGGCTTAAGGAAAGTGAATATCAACTGAAAAATACGACTCAACCCCGTCTATGGCTGGAAATTACGCTTTTGGGATTACTCCCAGCTGCTTTAGCGCCGACCCCAAGTGCCCCAACTACAGCTCTCCCTGCAAATATTCAAGTAAAGAGCAATAGCAATGGTTCGACGGGTTCTGACCCGGCCCCTGTACCGTCTCATCTTCCGAATACAGAAATTCCCCATCCGTTCGGGGAAACACCAACGGTAGATCCCCCCAAGGAAACCGTAGCACCAGAACCACCGGCCTCAGCACCTACCCCGGTCATTCCCCAGGTCCCCCCTGAGGCACAGCGTCCAGGGGAGATCAAAGAGATCGCCCCGGAACCTGTGCAAACACCTCCCGTTGTTCCAGCGCCCCCGCAGGTTGTGAATCCTACCAATGGCGATCGCCCTCAGCCCCCTACTGCGGAACCCCCTGCACTGTCTAGGCCCACCACGAGTCCGACCATTTCCGCCCTCGAACGGGAAGAATTATGGCAGCGAATTATTCGAAATCTAAACACCTTGAGCCAGGCTTTGTTTCGGGAACATGGGAAACTTCTTCAGTACAACGACTCCAGCGCTTTGGTTGGGATCAAAAGTCCTAATTTGCTCGGGGTTGCAAAAAGTCGAACTCCCCAGTTAGAGGAGGCCTTTGAAAAAATCTGTGGCCACTCGGTGAAAGTGACCGTCCAGATGGGTTTGGAGGCGGAGGACAATGATTGGGCCATGGCACCCGCACCCATGAAACCACCGACAGCGGCTCCCCCAGCCCCAAAAGTGCCCCCGGTGGCCGATCCTGTAGAGATTGCCCCAGACCCAAAAAGCTCTGAGGTTTCTCAGCCTGCTTTACCACCCGTCCCTCCGGTCTCGCCCCCATCCCCCCAGCCCGAAGGTATCCCCTCTCCTGCCCCTGAGATGCTTCCCTCGGTTGCCCCAGAGCCAGCCCTGGTCCCCGTAGAAACGGAGCCAGCGGCAACGGAAATAAAGGCGATCGCCCAACAGTTTGCCGAATTTTTTGCCGGGGAAGTGATCGAAATCACCCACCTTGGGCCCCAGGAAGAAGGGGAAACCCCGGCCGTGATCTTGCCTAGTACTCCGGATCCTGCACCACCCCAGGCCTCTCCTCCTATTGTCCAGGGGCGCCCCCCAATCCCGCCAACGCCAGACGATGAAGTTCCATTCTAGGGAGCCTTTATCATTGGGTTAGAAATTAATGTCTCTCTGATCAAGCCCTATGACTTTACAGCGCACACCCCTCCATAACCTCGCCGTTGCGGCTGGTGCCAGATTTGTCCCCTTTGCTGGTTGGGAAATGGCCGTCCAATACACGGGCTTAAAGGCAGAACACCAGGCGGTGCGTACAGGGGTGGGGATGTTTGATATTTCCCATATGGGGAAGTTCCAGTTAGTCGGGGAAAATCCCATCGCCGCGATGCAAACCCTAGTCCCCTCTAACCTAGGGCGACTCTCCGCTGGTCAGGCCCAATACACGGTGTTGCTCAATGATCAGGGGGGAATCATCGATGATGTGATCTATTACCACCAGGACCCCAAGCAAGGATTTTTAATCGTCAATGCAGCGACTACCCAAAAGGATTGGGACTGGTTAACGGCCCATTTAACAACTCAGGGGATTACCCTAACCGATGTCTCCCGGGACAATATTCTATTAGCGATCCAAGGCCCCAAGGCGGAAGCCACTTTACAGCCCTACGTTGACAACCTCGATCTGTCGACCCTGGGGTTATTTCACCATAGCCAAGGGCAACTTTTTGGGGAAACGGCTTTTGTTGCGCGGACAGGTTACACCGGCGAGGATGGGTTTGAGGTGATGGTCGCGCCGACGGCCGGGGAAAAACTTTGGCGTCATTTAAGCGCGGCTGGGGTACTGCCCTGTGGTTTGGGGGCGAGGGATACCCTACGACTGGAAGCGGGTCTCCATCTCTATGGCCAGGATATGGATGATGCCACCACGCCCCTGGAAGCGGGTTTGGGCTGGTTGATCCACTGGCAAGAAAAGGAAGATTTTATCGCTAGAGACATTTTGCAGACCCAAAAGACTGCGGGGGTGAAAAAACGCCTCGTGGGTTTAGAGATGCAGGATCGGGGCATTGCGCGCCATGGTTATCCGGTTTTAGTTGCTGGGGAAACGGTGGGGATTGTCACCAGTGGCACTCTGTCCCCCACCCTCGAAAAGGCGATCGCCTTGGCCTATCTCCCCGTAGAATTCAGCAAAATTGCTCAAACGGTCACCGTGGAAATTCGGGGGAAACAATACCCGGCCCAGGTGGTGAAAAAACCCTTTTATCGGCTTAAATCTTAGAGGATGTCTAAGTCGCCCCCTTAGGCCTCTGGGAAGTTAGCTGTATTTTTTAAGGAGATTTTCCGCATCCTGGGGCTCTAGGCCATCCCCAAGGGCTGTCATTGCCCAGCCATTTTCCTCGCGCCGTAACTCCGCCATCAGCATCCCTGTTTTGCCCTGGTAGGTTTCTCCGGAGAGTTGGTAATGGGCAATTTCCTGGTTATTGCTCAAGTCAACGAGGCGCACAAAGGCATTTTTGATTTGGCTAAATTCCTGCCCCCGGTCACGACCCCGATAGATCGTCACCACAAACATCAGGCTCTGGATGGTGGTGGGCACCTGCTCTAGATCGACAAAGATCTGTTCGTCATCCCCCTCCCCGGCCCCAGTGAGGTTGTCCCCCTGGTGGGCGATCGCCCCGGATTTGTGACGGAGATTGGCGTAATAGATAAAATTATCCGCCCCATCTAGTTTGCCGTGCTCATTAAGGCAAAGCACTCCGGAATCGAGGTCAATGGTGCCAGCAGGCTTTTTAA
Source organism: Synechococcus sp. (assembly GCA_035284725.1). Taxonomy (GTDB): domain Bacteria; phylum Cyanobacteriota; class Cyanobacteriia; order Cyanobacteriales; family MRBY01; genus MRBY01. Next base: position 3,170 of record JAYKIK010000030.1, on the reverse strand, counting down.
AAATTCCTAAAAAACCGCCGCCTGTAGCCTCCGCCATATCCCAGCCCAAGCCCAGCATTACCTTTTTCAGGCTGGGGGCTTCTTTTTTCAGGGAAATGCGGTTGCCTTTTTTCAGTTCAATGGCCATGGGTTTACACCAAGGGAAACAGTTATTTCACGAGGGAACCAATGGGGGCGATCGCCGACAATTTTAGATGGGGGTGATCCCCTTGGATTTGCTGGAGATTCCACTCATTTTTAAAGAGGATGACCGGCCGTTCCCATAGATCCTTCACAATCATGGTATTAAAAATTTTGCCAGCTTTCTCTAGGGCTTCCCAACCATTGGTCACCCAGCGGGCCACACTATAGGGAATCGGTTCGAGGCGGCTTTCTACCCCATATTCACTCTGGAGCCGGTGCTGGACCACCTCAAATTGCAGTTGGCCCACGGCGGCGAGGATTGGTTCCCGCTTAAATTCATCGGCGGAATACATGATCTGCACGGCCCCTTCCTCCTGGAGTTCCTTCACCCCCTTTTGGAATTGTTTAAATTTCGAGGGGTTGGGATTTTTCAGGTAGGCGAACAGTTCCGGCGAAAAACAAGGAATGCCGTCGTACTCCAGTTTCTGACCGCAATAGATGGTGTCACCAATGGCGAACACCCCGGGATTATTTAAGCCAATCACATCCCCGGCATAGGCTTCCTCCAGGGATTCACGGCCCTGGGCAAAGAGCTTTTGGGGACGGGACAGGCGCACGGTTTTCCCGGTGCGGGCGTGGCTAACGGTCATGTCCTTTTCAAATTTCCCCGTACAGACCCGCACAAAGGCAACGCGATCACGGTGTTTGGGGTCCATATTCGCCTGGAGCTTAAACACAAAACCGGTAAATTCGGGATAGGTTGGTTCTAAATCGCCGAGGGTGGAGGCCCGGGGTTCCGGCTTGAGGGCATATTCTAAAAATGCATTGAGGAACAGTTGCACCCCGAAGTTGGTCATGGCACTGCCGAAGAAAATGGGGGTTTGTTTGCCGGCATGGATCGCCTCCAGGTCAAAGTCCGCGCCAATTTCCTCGAGGATTTCCAATTCCTCCTGCAACTGTGCGTAGAGTTCTGGGTCCAAAATATCCCCGAGGGCGGGATCGTCAATTTTGTAAACGGTTTCCGTGGCGGCCTTGGTGCCGTGGGCGGTGCGTTCAAATAAATGCACTTCCTTTAACCGACGGTCATAGACCCCCTGGAATCTGTCCCCCATGCCGATGGGCCAGTTGACGGCGTAGGTTTGTAGCCCCAGTTCCTGTTCAATTTCGTCCAGGAGTTCGAGGGGTTCCCGGCCCGGGCGATCGAGCTTGTTGATAAAGGTAAAAATGGGGAGCGATCGCAATTTACACACTTCAAACAGTTTGCGGGTTTGGGTTTCTAGGCCCTTGGCCGCATCCACGAGCATCACCGCATTGTCCGCCGCCGCCAGGGTGCGGTAGGTATCTTCACTAAAATCCTGGTGACCGGGGGTATCCAGCAGATTGATTTGGTAGCCGTTGTAGAGAAATTGCAACACCGTCGAGGTGATCGAAATCCCCCGTTGTTGTTCCATCTCCATCCAGTCGGAGGTCACTTTGCGCTGTTCCCGCCGGGCTTTGACGGCGCCGGCTTCGTGGATCGCCCCCCCGTACAGGAGGAGTTTTTCGGTGAGGGTGGTTTTCCCGGCGTCGGGGTGGGAGATGATCGCAAAATTCCGGCGGATGCGGACGGCTCTTTCTAGCTCGGTGAGCATTTCTGTGGACATAGATCTGGTCGGGTGCGGGTGCTTTTTTTCTTAAGGGGTGCGTTTACAATTGTACTGCCTCGATCCCGTCCCAAAAGTCCTCCAGGCTGCTCCCCCGGAGGAAATCCAGTGATGGTGCCGTTTCGCGGTGGCGGTGGGGCGGACAAAAGGGACAGGGTTTACCGTTGGGGTGTTGTAGGGGCGTCCCCCTTTGGCGGTATTGCCCTAAATCATGCTGTAGTTGCTGGAGCAGGGCGGTGAGTTCCTGGTGGGTTTGCTGGTGCCAGGGTTCGCTGTATTGGAAGGTGAGGGATTGGGGCGTTTCCCCTGGGGCAATAAACCAGTAGGTCATGGCCAATTGTTCGGGGCGATAGTGGCTGGTAGTCGCCATGACGTACAAATAGAGCTTGGTCTGCCAATGGTTTTTGAGGTGGTCGCTCTGTTGGGGTTGGCGGTAGGTTTTCCAGTCGTAGATGTGGAGGCCGTCCGGGCCAAAGGTAATCCAGTCGCAGATAATCGTCAGGAGAAATTCCCCCAGGGTGAGGGTGCGGCGGTATTCGGCGGCTTGGTTGGCGGGGGTCAACAGGTGGGGTTGGGCCGTGAGGAGGGCTTGGAGGCTTTTTTGGAGCTCGCCGTCGGGGGCAATTTGCTCTAGGGACAGACCAAGTTGGAGTTGTTGCATCGCCCGGTGGAATTGGCTACCCCATTGTTGACCGGCGAGGTATTGGGGATCGGTGGGGGTGGTGAGTTGTTCGAGGTAAAGGGCCTGGAACTCGGGGGGGCACCGTTGGAGGCGTTCGAGGTGGGCTTGGGAAAGGTAAAACATGCTGATTCAGTGATCTGGCTATTTTGGAGAAAAACAAGATGTTAACTGCTAGCTAGCACCCACCGCCTTTCAATAGGCCGTTTCGGTGATGGTGGCTAACTTTTCCCAGGTGAAGCGTTGTTGGACTTTTTCATGACCCGCTTCCCCCATGGTCTTGGCAGGGTAAGGGTTCCTGAGAAGATCCAGAGTATCAAAGGCGATCGCCACTTGGCTCATGATGAATATCAAAATTTGGGATAATATCCCCAGACTATAATGAATTTGTGTATGGGAAATTCCCAGATCTGGATCAATTTTCTGGCGTTACTGCCTTCAAGCGTTTTAACAATTCTATTGATTGCGATCGCCTTTTTGAGATTCTATGACCAAACCGACTTTGAATTCCTCGGCATCATCGCCAACCCCAGACAATGGAGCAACTTGTGGTGAGCTTGCCGAATCCACGGATTCACTGTGGCAGCCGTCATGGCTACATTGGCTAATTTCGGCGTTGAGTGGAACCGTCGAAATCGAGAAACAAACCGCTTGGCTGAAGAAGCACAACAGAGACTTGAGGCAAGAGAACGCCAAATTGCGCGAGCTCGAATCGAAACTCGATG
>JAYKIK010000029.1:0-13139 GCA_035284725.1 Synechococcus sp. | reverse complement strand
TTTAACTATAATTGCGGCGATCGCCTTTTACCCAAAAAGTGGCCTTACAATGCGAAAAAGTCCTATGAAAAATCATAAAATTCAGGAAAGTCATCTTTGCCCATACAGTAGATGACTCCAGAACCCTGACCTCCAGGAGGATAAAAACATTGAAACGGATGGATGCTGGTGAGCTATTAGAACGTTATGCCGCCGGAGAGCGGGACTTCCGAGAGGTAGATCTTGAGGGGGCATTTTTTGGGGGCGGGGCTCTTGATGGAATTAACCTACGGGAAAGCAATTTATCTGGCATTGTTTTGACGGGGGCTTCCCTGAAGCAGGCTAACTTTCGGGAAGCAGACCTCAGCCATAGTAATCTCCAGGCCAACTTAAGTGAGGCAAATTTGATCTCCTGCAATCTCACAGAGGCAAATCTCACCACAGCACAGTTGACCTATGGGGGACTCCGGGCTGCCAATCTCACAAAGGCACAATTAACGTCGGCAGATCTCAGTTGTGCGACCCTCAATGAGGCGATCCTGCGAGAAACCAACCTCACCAATGCGAATTTGACGGAGGCCTTTATCGGTCGGGCGAACCTGACCCAGGCGAATCTCGAAGGGGCTAATCTTTCCTATGCCAACTTGACCAGTACTATTTTGATCGGTGCCAACCTCAAGGGGGCTAATCTTTCCCACGCGATTATGCATGGGGTTAATGCCACCGGGGCGATCGCCGATCATGCAGATTTTAGTCAGGCAAAACTGAATAGTGCGAACTTTACCAACGTCAAACTACGGCAAGCGGTACTCCGAAAGGTGCAAATGGCCTGGACAACCATGCGAGGAAGCGATTTAAGCGATGCCCAGCTGTTCCGCAGTAAGCTGTATTGGTCAAATTTCACCAGTGCGAATCTGACCCGGGCGGTACTCCTGGATGCCACAGTGGATCAGGTGAACTTCCACAACGCCATTTTTGACGGGACAATTCTCCCCGAAGGTTTTGATGGGGTGAACTAGGTGAAATTTTTGGGGATTGATTTTGGCTGGACTTCCGGTGCCAGCGGTTTGTGTTGTTTGGATTTTACCCAGCCAGGGTTGGCGATCGCCCAATTTGATTTAATTCTTGATCCTGCCGACATTGTCACCTGGGTTACCCGCCAATTTTCCCCGGAAACCATGGGCCTCGTGGCGGTGGATGCCCCGACGCTTATCCCCAACGAAACAGGAACCCGCCTACCGGATCGCCTTACCCACAAATATTTCGGCAAGTACCACGCGGGTTGTTATCCAGCGAATTTAAACCGTCCCTTTGCCCCCCGCACCACTCAGTTGGGTTTAGATCTCGAACATCTCGGTTTTGCCCATGCCCCCGAAATCACCCCCCAAAAACCGGGCCGCTATCAGATAGAGGTGTTTCCCCATCCGGCCATGGTGCGCCTCTTTAACCTAGATCGCATTATCAAGTACAAAAAAGGCAAGTTAGGCGATCGCCGCCAGGAATTATTACGCTTAGTGGGCCTCATTGAAACGGTGTTGACGACCCTCGAACCGCAATTAACTTTAAATCATCTCTGGGACGATTTGGTTAAACCCATCGCCACGGCCAAAGGTAGTGACCTCAAGGAAATCGAAGACCGCATTGATGCCCTTGTTTGTGCCTATGTGGGAGCCCATTGGTGGTATTGGGGCACAGCAAAAAACCAAACCCTAGGCGATCGCCTTTCCGGTTACATTATCGTCCCTGCACCTGTTACGATGGGTGATCAGCAATCATAAATTGTGAATTTTTAAGATAAAAAATTACGTTCCCTTACAAAAGTTTCTATTGATATGACAGTAACGGCTGAAGCTCCTCCCCAAGAAAAAGTAAAACGTCGTGTGGTCTTCCCCTTTACCGCAGTCATCGGCCAAGGTGAAATGAAATTGGCCCTCAAGCTCAACATCATCGACCCCAAAATTGGCGGTGTGATGATCATGGGCGATCGCGGTACCGGCAAATCCACCACCATCCGCGCTTTGGCTGACCTCCTCCCCGAAATCGAAGTGGTAGCCAATGACCCCTTCAACAGCGACCCCCGCAACCCCGAACTGATGGGGGATGAAGTGCGGCAGAAACTTGAAAATAACGAACCCATTGAGACCACCCGCAAAAAAGTCCCGATGATTGACCTGCCCCTCGGCGCGACGGAAGACCGCGTTTGTGGCACCATCGACATCGAAAAAGCCCTTTCCGAAGGGGTAAAAGCCTTTGAACCGGGTCTTTTGGCGAAGGCAAACCGGGGTGTTTTGTACGTGGATGAAGTCAACCTCCTCGATGACCACCTGGTAGACGTTCTCCTCGACTCCGCCGCTGGGGGCTGGAACACCGTCGAACGGGAAGGAATCTCCATCCGTCACCCTGCAAACTTTGTCCTCGTTGGCTCTGGAAACCCCGAAGAAGGGGAACTGCGCCCCCAACTCCTTGACCGTTTCGGGATGCACGCTGAGATCCGCACCGAACGGAACCCTGAACAGCGGGTTGAAATCGTTGAACGCCGCTCCGCCTTCGACCAGAATCCGATGGACTTCCTCCAGCAGTACGAAGCTGAGCAAAAGGCTGAACAGGAACGCCTCGTCCGGGCCCAGGAACTGTTACCCCAGGTCACCATTGATCGAGAACTGAAAGTCAAAATTTCTGAAGTCTGTTCCGAAGCAGACGTTGACGGTCTCCGGGGCGATATTGTGACTAACCGCGCCGCTAAAGCCCTGGCTGCCTATGAAGGACGTACCGAAGTAACTGTGGATGATATCCGCCGGGTGGTTACCCTCTGTTTACGGCACCGTCTTCGGAAGGATCCCCTTGAATCCATTGATTCCGGTTATAAAGTTCAGAAAATTGTGTCCCGGGTATTTGGCCTCGAAGATGCCGAATAAATTTTGCTCATCTTAAACTGTGGAGAGCTGGGGAGAAATATTCCAGCTCTTTTTTATGGATCAATTTTCCCTAGTCTGGACGACTACCGAGTAATTGATGGCGTAATTTTTTAATTTGATCCCGCAGGAGGGCCGCCTGTTCAAATTCGAGGTTTTTCGCTGCTTCCTTCATTTGGTCTTCTAGCTGTTCAATGACATCGGGAATTTTTTCGAGAGGCACTTCTTCCATGTGTTCCACCACCTGTTGTAGCTGTTGGCTATTCAAGCGGCGAGAAATATCGAGGAAAGAGAGAATCGCATTTTCGTCCCGTTTTTTGATCGGCTGGGGGGTGATGTTGTGTTTTTTGTTGTAGGCGATTTGGATTTTGCGTCTGCGTTCCGTTTCGGCGATCGCCTTTGCCATACTGTCCGTCAGATTATCGGCGTAGAGAATTGCTTGACCCCGCACATGGCGCGCTGCCCGACCAATGGTTTGAATGAGAGAACGTTCTGCCCGCAGGAACCCTTCTTTATCTGCATCCATGATCGCCACGAGGGAAACTTCTGGTAAATCGAGGCCTTCTCGGAGTAAATTGACCCCGATCAACACATCAAATTCCCCTTTGCGAAGGGCCTGTAAAATTTCAATTCGTTCGATGGATTTAATCTCGGAATGAAGATATTGCACCGCGACCCCTTGCTCACTGAAATAGTCCGTTAGATCCTCCGCCATGCGTTTGGTCAGGGTCGTAATTAAAACTCGTTCCTTAAGTTTTTCCCGCTTGCGAATTTCCCCTAACAGATCATCCACTTGCCCTTCCGTGGGCCGCACATCAATTTCTGGATCCACGACCCCCGTGGGCCGAATCACCTGCTCGATAATCCGTTCTTCTGATTGCTCGATTTCCCAATTGCCAGGGGTCGCCGAAACAAAGACACATTGATTCACCTTTTGCCAAAATTCTTCCGATTTTAAGGGGCGATTATCGGCGGCACTGGGTAAACGAAAGCCATGGTCAATCAAGACTTTTTTCCGGGCCTGATCGCCGTTGTACATCCCCCGAATTTGGGGTACGGTGACATGGGATTCATCAACCACTAACAGCCAATCTGCGGGGAAGTAATCAATTAAACATTCCGGTGGCGATCCGGCTTCTCGACCTGCTAAAAAACGGGAGTAATTTTCCACACCATTGCAATAGCCCACCTCCTGTAAAAGCTCCAAATCATAACTGGTGCGTTGCTTTAAGCGTTGGGCTTCGAGGAGTTTATTTTCTGCTTTTAAAAAAGTCAGTTGTTGCTCGAGTTCGGCTTTGATTTGCTCACAGGCGATCGCCAACTGGTCTTGGGGGGTGACAAAGTGACGGGCGGGATAAATATTAATCTGATCGAGGCTCTGCAAAATTTCGCCAGTGGTGGGATCCAGAAGACGAATGGCATCAATTTCATCGCCGAAAAATTCCACGCGAATCACCCGGTCTTCATAGGCAGGGACAATTTCTAAAATGTCGCCCTTCACCCGAAAATTGCCACGACTTAAATCCGTATCATTGCGATTATATTGTACGGTCACCAGTTGCCGAAGAACTGCCCGTTGATCCAATTCCTCCCCCACTTTTAAAGCAATCGCGGCCTTTAAATATTCACTCGGTATCCCCAAACCATAGATACAACTGATCGAGGCCACCACAATCACATCCTTCCGTTCAAACAGCGATCGCGTGGCGGAGTGGCGCAACATATCAATTTCATCATTGATCGAAGCGGTTTTTTCAATATAAGTATCGGTGACGGGGATATAGGCTTCCGGTTGGTAATAATCGTAATAGCTGATGAAATATTCCACAGCGTTGTGGGGAAAGAACTGCCGCAATTCATTACAAAGCTGGGCCGCCAAGGTTTTGTTATGGGCGAGGACAAGGGTCGGTTTCTGCATCTGGGCAATCACCGCCGCCATGGTAAAAGTTTTGCCGGTACCCGTTGCCCCCAAAAGGGTTTGATATTTTGCTTGGGATTCTAGGGATTGAACTAATTTGGCGATCGCCTGGGGTTGATCACCGGTGGGGACGAAGGGGGCGTGGAGCTGAAACAAAACATTACTCCGATTAGACATAACTTAAACTGATGCGATACTTTAAAAACAATGTTGCGAGTTTATGACAAACTGTGTCTAAGATCAGCAAGGAATCTTTGTCCCATCATTTGGGATAATTGAGGTTACAACAAACGTTTTAAAACATAATCCTACTTAAAAATTCCAATTCAGTAGGTGTCGGCTCAGATACCCCAAGGAGAAATTCCATGACCACCGAAAACGCGACTCCCACCCCTGCGAACGATAACACACCCAAAACGACCACCCGTTCCCGTAGCACGGCGAAAAAAGACGAAGTGGTCGCCCTCTCTGTCAAAGAGCCCGCGAAATTAGGCCTTCCCAATAATCGCCCCATTGAACCCAGCCATCTCAAAGTAATGCATACTTACCGTTCTGTGGGTGGTGATCGCCCTGTGACCGCAGGCTTGATGGAAATTTCTAGCACCATGACCGTTTCCGGCAATCGGCCGATTATGGCCAGTCACCTGCACATCAGTGACAGTATTGTGATCATGGGGAACCGTCCTGTAGCCCCCAACGAAACCGATGATATGGACACGTTAATCGGCTACCTTGACTAAGGTTTTGGCTGAATCTCCACAGAAATCCCCCTCATCCAGCGTGAATCAGGGGGAATTTTTTTATGGGGCAGATTTTTGCGCCGTTTAAAACTGTCGCCGACTGAAAATAAAGATGGCGATCGCCTGGAGTAGCGCCACATAAACAAGGCCATAAACCCCGCTGAGCAGTAGGGTTTGGCCATCGGGAACAACCCCATAAACCACTTCATTGCGGAAGTTAAGGCGGGACAGATCCGGCAAGACCTTATAGAGATTTTCGGTGATCCACTGCACTCCGGTGTTTTCACTTAGTTCCCCTAATTTGACTAGATCCGTGCTGAAATGCCCCATGAGGTACATCCCAAAGGAAAAGAGCGTCGCCAGGAGGGAACTGGTAAACACCCCAAAGGCGATCGCCACTGCAATAATCACCATCAATTCTAAAAACAGATAAACTAAGGACAGGGAAATAGGGCCCATGGGGACGGTCATGTCCTGCCACAGGAGCGGCATCATCCTCTGGGACCAAGCCAGCAAGGCAAAATAAATGATTCCCATTGCCACGAGCATCACTGCCACCACCGCCGAGAGACCCAAGTGCTTGCCAACGATGAGTTCCGCCCGACTGATGGGTTTCGGGATCAGGACGAGAATTGTCCGTTTCTCAATTTCTTTATTGACCAGGCCCGTCCCCACAAAGATTGCCACCAGCACACTGAGGATACCAATCATTCCCAGGCCAAAATCTACGACCACCTTCGCCCCCGCTGTCGCCGACACATCCGGTAAAATCCGTACCGCTAGGGCAAAAACGAGGCCATAAAACCCCAGAAAATACAGAATGCGATCGCGAATCACTTCCCGAAAACAATTACTGGCGATCGCCCAGACGCGCTTAAGGTTCATAGCTTTTTCTGAATCAGGATTTTTTAAGGATCAAAAAAACAGGATATCAAGATTTTCCGTTTCCCCCTTAGAATGCCCAAGGATAGACTGGAAATCGTAATTTTTTAACGATTTAATAAAAAGGGCGATCGCCTCCCTGCCATCGCAGCGAGAATGCCACAATAGTCTTCAAACCCTAGTCCCCTACCGATCCAGTCTGAATCCTTACCCATGAGCCATCCACACACCGCCCAACTCAAAGCCCTGATGACCCAAGCCAATGTGAGTGATGTGATCCAACTGGCGGCCTATTCCCAGGTCTCGGCGCGACAAATCTACCGTCTCCAGGCAGGGCTAATCCATAGCGTCCCCGTGGAAGCCGTTGTTAAACTCGCCCAATATTTTGATCGCTCGGTGGATGAATTTATTGCCCTATTTCTCCCCACGGGCATTCATCCCATGGAATTTACCCCCAAGGCCCCTACCCTTGATCCAACGGAACGGGAGGCACTCCAGGCCGAGGGCGATCGCCTCCGGGCCCAACTGGAAACCCAAGCCATTAACCACGCCGAGGAAATCGAACAGCTCCAAAACCACCTCCAGACCCAGCAACGGGAATATGATCAAAAAATTGATCGCCTGCACCAACAGCTAGAGGCCCAGGCTGCTGACCATACAGAGGAAGTCGCCACCCTCAAAGCTGAATATGCCCGCCTCGAAACCCAGATCCAGGCCCAAAACGACCGCAATGAACAACGGTGGCAACAGGAAGCCCTCGATACCCTCGAAGCCTGGCTTTTGCAATGGTCGGCGGCGGCGAAGGCAGCCCAGGATAATCCCCAATTCCCGGCGCGAACCATTGTGGCCCTGACCCAACCCTTTGACCAACTCCTCGAAAGTTGGGGGGTAACGCCCATCGGCAAGGTCGGTGAAATCGTTGAATATGATCCCCAGATGCATCAACTCGTCAAGAATCACGGAGATGTGAATCCGGGGGATACAGTGATGGTACAAAATGTCGGGTACCGCCATGGCGATCGCCTTTTACATCGGGCCAAGGTCTTCCATCCAGAAGAGACACAGGCCTAAAAAAATAACTCGCGTTCCCCTGAGAAAAGGGCAACCCTGGGGGAGATTGACTGTTTGGCTGAATGATTTACACTGATGTGGGCGTTTTTTCCTGCAAATTCTTGACATAGTCCTGGAAACGGTGGAGATCCGCTTGGATCGTCGATTCCACCACACGACCGAGAAAAAGACCATCCATCAGTTGCCCCAGGATGCCCGGAATGTCATAGGCGATGCTGAGGCGGACAATGGTACTGCCGTGGCGGTCATAAAATCGGATGGCCCCCCGATTCGGTAAGCCATCGATGGATTCCCACTGGATGATTTGATGCTTAACCACCTTCACAATGCGGGAGAGCCAGGTAAATTCGAAGGAGCCACTGGCCAGCTTCCACTTCGAAAGCTCCGGATCGTCCTTCAGGATTTCCACTGAGTCGATCCACTTCATCCACTGGGGCATTTGTTCGAGGTCAGACCAGAGCTCCCATACCAGGTCGATGGGGGCATCAACTTCTACCTGTACGCTGTGCTCTAGCCAGTCCGACATAAATCTTTATAAAACCAAACGTCCCCCTCACTGTAACAGAATTTTCTCGGCAATTGGTACCGCTGTCGGAGGGGGCGATCGCCTTTAATCTTTGGGGAGTTCGTACTGGGCGACGATTTTTTTCGCAAACTCCGGCACATGGGCGTCGAGCTTTTCCGGATAGTTGCGCCGGGTATAGAGATAGTTCCGGGTGAAGTGGGAATCAATGGAAAATTTCGCGTATTCTAGACCCTTCGGCCCAATTTTCTCGATTACAACCCCCATCAGTTTCGCCGCCCACATCGGTAGGGTGACTCCTTTGTCGTAGGCAGGAATACTATTTTGCACAGCAGCCCGGCGATCGCCTTTGGAGCTAACCGGTTGGGTTTCAATTTGATCGGCGATGAGGTCAAACATTTCCTGACCCGTTTCGTTACGGACTACCAACCACTGCCAACCGAAAGGGGCCCCCATATAGCCCACCACGAGATCCGCTAAACCATTGGTATAGTCAAAGCAACTCATGCAAGAAGGCGCGAACACATCCTTCAGTTGATTCGTTTTTAGGCCAAAGAAAGGAACTGTTTCCGTAGAACCATCTTCATGCTTAAAATGCACCTTAAAGTCCTGCATGAACTCGTAATAAACCACCGTTTCCGGGGAGCGACTGGTGGTATCGAGGAATTTCTGGAGGCCCGCCCGGGTGACATTATCCACACAGGGCAAACCCAAAACGTAGAGCTTCTCTAGGCCCAATTTATCCTGCACAGCCCGCAGGGCTTGGATCTGACAACCCACACCGATCACCAATAATTTCTTGAAATTACCCTGTTCAATCTGCTCCAGGATCGTTAAATTTGGCGAGAGGGTCGGCTTATTCACCCGGGCCGCAAGGATTTCTTCAGGTGTAGTCGCAATGATCGGCATCGGTTGAAAGCGATCTTCGGGGGAATTTTGGACACAGACGACCCCTTCCACGAGCTTTGCTTCGAGCATCTTACAGGCGAGAGAACTGACGATTCCCGTCCATTGGGCCCCCTCGATGGGTTCCGTTTTCCGGGCGGCCACCATTTTTTGATGCACCCCAAAATACATTTCCTGCTCTTGGTCTAGATCCCGTTTTCGACCATGGACTTGGGTTTCGAGCTGGTCAAACTGCTGGTTGAGAAAGGCACAGGCTTCTTTGACGTAGTGGATAAAGTGGGTATCGCAGAGGCCGCAGTCACTACAGAGATCTTTGGCCGGGCGGACACTCCCCCGGGGTAAACCTTTTGCTTTTTTGTGGGCAGGGATTTGGGCAGTCATGGGCAGCAGGGTAAATCAAAAAAGACGGTATTTGTCAGCGTAATGGAAAGGATCGCTCGAAAGGGAGCTTTTGTGACGAACTGTAACGCGATCGCCGTCAGTATGATTGTGGCAAACGTAGACAATCAAGCCATGGATATTCAAACCAAATCGATTATCAACAACCTCACCCAAGCAACAGTCACCTGTGAAGGTTTCCAGGAAAAGACGATCGCCCCTAGCCGTGATCTCGCAATTCAGCGGGCCATAGAACGGCTTTTGGGACAACTCAACCAGGCTTTGACCCTGGTAGATTATTTTGAATTGGTGCCAGAAAATCGCTTATCGGTGTTCAAAGAAAGTATTGCGGTGCTTGGGGGGCTAGCGGATCACTACTTCCTCAGTGAAACACCCGGTTTAAGTAATTCCCTCGGGTGGGGGCCCCGGGGCATCGAGTTACGGGGCACAGTGAGAATCACCCAAGCACAAATGACCCGAGTGCGGCAGTTCATGGACACAGCCCGCTACCACATCGCCCTCCACAACTGTGAACACTTCGCCAATTATGTCCTCTTCGGTTTACCCCTCTCTTCCCAGCAAACCACTTGGCACAAAGGTCTCGGCGCAACGATCGTCGCTCAACTGCAGCCGAAACAAACCATCACTGAAAATATTTTGGTGGATATCAATAGGCAGCTTAAACACCGTCTCCAGGTTGAACGGGCGAAGCGGGCCAAACAAAAAATTTATCAATTTTGCCAAACCCACCGGATCGAACTTGAACCAGAGGCGATCGCCTAAGTCAGCATCGAAGCAGAGTCTTTTTTTGTCTATTCATAAACACTTTGACGATGAACCACACGAATGATTTCAATAATCAGTGCGTTTTTTAGGACAGAATAAATAATGCGGTAATTACCTTTGCGGATACGATAAGTTGAAGACATCCCAGCCATTTTTTACAGCCATTGATAGGGATTATCTGCTAAAGATTCGACGACTTGAATGATTTCTGGAATAATCTGAGGCGGCACTGGATTGTTAAGAGGGCAAAGATTGGAAACCTTGGCAAAACATCTGTTTTGTGGGATGCAGTTCCCGTTGAATCAGGAAGCCCGCCTTCTATTGCTAGGCAATGAGTGTCGGGTAGTTCACAAAGAGTGCTGCCATAAAAATGCTGGCCATATTCTCTCTTGAATAATTGTCCAAAAATATTGCCAGCACTCACTCAACCTGAGGCTATTTGTGTCAATCTCGATCGTCATACGGAGCAGGGTGGGGCAATTGATTTTGCCAGGCAGCGGCCTGACGGTCATGGATATTCCGTTGTTTGATGCAACAGGCCCCAATTAAATCATCCCCATGAAGGTAAAAAGGAGCATCTCGGCGCAGGATTTCTCCACAGTGGCGACAGTAACGATTGGCAGGATTCGGACAATATTTTTCAATGTGGACAACTCTAACGGTTTCTTTCATTCCCTCAAGCAATTAGCTAATTTCGACAGACTTTTGTACTTTTAGCAACTCTCGGGAACAGGACAAAAAAACTTTAGGGAAATTTTAGATTTTGATACCTTGGGGACGATCGCCTGTGATTTTTTTAGGAATAGCCGGGCCATCCAGCGTTAAAAAGTGCCGTCGATGTATCCGAGGGGGAAACCAGTGCAGGTGAAATTAATCCCTGAAGCTTTCTCAATCCTTAGGCGGCGGGAATGGAGTAGATATAGGTTTTGGGGATTAACAATTTCCGCAAAAATGCCATCCATGAGGTTCGGCCCTTGGGCGTTTACCAAATCTGTTTCTGTAGCTGTTAAAAAGGCGATCGCCTCCGCATTTGGGTCAGGGGAATTCAAGCACTTTAACAAGGTCACATTGTCAGGGATTTGTATGGTGTCTAGAATGCGATTATAGGCTCTACCATCTTCAAAGTTAGCAATCACATCAAAGAATAAAAAATTGTCTTGATTAATTCGAAACATCGCAGCCCCTAAAGAACTGGGAGCAAAAACATCATTACCAGGAGTTTCGAGGAGCCAACCGCCTTGATAGCGAGAATTTTCGGGCAAACCAAGGAAAATATCTGGGCCACTGATAGCCATACCCCGGGTCGTAGGATCTTGGTAGTAGACCAGACCCTGGAAATCTTCGGCCTGTAGGGCTTGAGTGGGGCTTTTTCCCAGGAACACAACCAAGAGAGCGATGATAATAGCGGGCCGCAAGGGGTGAGTCATGGTGATTGCCATTTCATGAAAGATTGATCTCTATTATGAAACAAATTTTTTCAGCCAAATCCTGCCCCATTGAAGGCATCATTTGTCTTAGCGATCGCCATCGGATCGGTCTCCCAGGGTTATGTCCTGCCTGGGTTGAAGTGAAGGATGATATTTTGATCCAAGCTGACAAATCACTTTGACCCCAAAAAGCTGATTAATATAATTGAGAAAACTTACTTTTGCACACTAATAATGTCGGTAATTTTTGATGAAATGTTCTATAATTTAGACTGTATGGTTATGGAACTCAAGAAACAGCATGAGGGCAGAAAAGTGGACTGCCCTTTTTTATTTTTAGTTCCTGTTTATTCGAAAGAATCTAAGAATAAAAAAATCCGCCCTAACTGCCTAGATTAGGACGAATATTACTTGATGGAGGAAACTTTTAGATGGGCAAAACTATGCCATTTCGTCATTTTTCAACACAACACTTAGCAAGAGGATCAGGGGCATAGTGCTACGGGTGAGTCGCTGGGTTGTGCTGGCTCACAAAACAACCGCCATTGAAGCCATTAGGTAACACCCAAGGGACAGTCATGGCATCCCTGCGGGTTTTGGGGTGGGATTGTTGGGATTTGAGGCAGCACATAAATAGTCTTTAGACTATGGACTTGTTTTTTAATATAGTCTTTAGACAATAAAAAGTAAATAAATTAAGCTTCAGTATTTTGGGAATCATACATAAGCAAAATTTATAAAAATTCAGGTTTTCCCCAGGGGCGATCGCCTTGTTTGTCCATCAGATGGATTAGACCTTGGCTTTCTGTTGTTTTTCCTGGAGGACAATCTGTACCGCTGTGGCCTGGTGTTGGAGCCTAGAAAAATTCGTCGCAATGGCTTCAGGTTGGGCCTGTTGAGCGGCAATCTCTAGATGGGAGGCGGCATCACTCAGTAACTTTGCTCCCATGGTTCCTGCGGTACCTTTGAGGTTATGGGTAATGGCGCAAATCTGTGGGTAATCTTCCGTGGCGATCGCCTTGGTGAGTTGTTCGAGCTGCTGGGTCAACTCCTCTAAGAACAAGCTAATCAACTCCGCCATAATGTCTTCGTCTGCCATTCCCTGGACTAACTGGGCCCAAATCTGGGGATCGACGCTGGCCTGGGTAGTGTCTGGTGCCAGGGTTGCGTTCAAAGGCGGCCCAGGGGCGATCGCCGTGGGATTGGTCGTTACATTTTCGGCAATGTAGGGGATTCCCAAGAGGGCCTGGGCCAACCGTTCGAGGGTAATCGGCTTACTGAGATAATCATTCATCCCCGCATCGAAACACATCTGCCGTTGGCTGGCGAGGGCATTGGCGGTGAGGGCGATAATCCAGGGTTGGGTGGGGGACTGATGGCAGCGGCGAATTTCCTGGGTAGCACGGATCCCGTCCATCTCTGGCATTTGCCAATCCATAAACACCACGTCATATTCCCCTTGGTTCACCGAGGCGATCACCTCCTGGCCATTACCTAAGTACAGGACAAAAGTTGTATGGGGTGAAACTCTGACCCAAGTAGAGATTGGGGAGAAGCGGTAAAAAAGCGACGTAATAAGTCAAAGCCATAGCGAAACAAACTCCGAGCTCGACGGCC
>JAYKIK010000028.1:0-3213 GCA_035284725.1 Synechococcus sp. | reverse complement strand
GTTTCCCAAAAACTTTATCGGATTCCTCCCCCTTCCGAGAATCTTTTAAAATATCCTTTGGAAAATTTTTGTTAAATGTCAGGCAAGTTGAGGGTTATGAAGGTTTTAGCGCGCATTTTTATTCTGGGTTTAGTCATTTTAGGGCTATGCTGGGGAAACCCTGCTGATGCGGCCAGTCCGGCGGCCACTTCCCGCTCCGCGATCGATAGCGAAGATCTCGCGGGCCGTGATTTTGCGGGGCAAGACCTGGAGGGGATTGAGTTTTCCCAGGTGAATCTCACCAATGCGGATTTGAGCAGAACCAATTTACGGGGGGCCGTATTCAACAGCACCATCCTGGAGACAACCAATCTCCATGGGGCAGATTTTACGAACGGCATTGCCTATCTCTCGAAATTTACCAATGCTGATTTGACCGATGCGGTGCTTGTGGAGGCGATCCTCCTACGTTCTACCTTCGACAATGCCAAGATTGACGGGGCAGATTTTAGTTTTGCAGTACTGGATGGCCCCCAACAGAAAAAACTCTGCGCTGTGGCAACTGGTGTTAATCCGACAACGGGAATTAGCACAGCGGAATCCTTAGGCTGTTAAAGTAGGCTTAAGCTTTTGATTTTCATTGGGACGGATTGGGGGAATGAGTTCCCCCGTTTTTTTGTGCGGTAATCCCAAAAATTTATAGGGCCTCTAGGGGATTAACGGTATCAATCACCGACAAACTAGCATCGTCATTGACTTCCCAAACATCGTAGTTACCGACCACGTCGCCATTGTCATCGAAATCGACATTGCCGCTGGCCCCTTGGTAATTAATGGCTTTACCTTCGCGCACGAGGGCGATCGCCTCACAGGGGTCACTCACTTCCTGGCCGTCCCCACTGGTCACTTCCCGGAGCTTGGTTTTAATCCCTTCACCGGTATTAGCATCGGCGGCTTCGGCGGCCAACATCATGGCGATCACCGCATCCCAAGAATGGGGAACGTAGGCTGTCACTTCCTTACCCGTTTTTTCTTTCCAGAGGGCTGTAAAGGATTCGAGGGCAGGGCCATTAGCACCGGGAACAGTACCCAAAGAACCAGCAATGATCGATTGTCCAGCCGCCGTAGTGCCCACCTGCTTTGTAAAATCTTCACTGTAAACACCGTCAGTGAGCAGCACTGTCACCCCTTCACTGAGACCCTGTTCGTAGGCCGCTTTCAGGAGCACACTACCGGTTTCTGCGTATAAAACCCCCAGCACGGCATCGGGTTCCCCGGCAAAGGCGGCAGCCGCTTCACTATCCAGGGTGGCCGCTTTCGGGTCATAGCGTACCGGATTATCTTTGTTGACGATGGTACCTCCCAGATTTTCAAAAGCCTTGATAAATTCCCGTTCAAAGCCCACACCGTAGTCATTGTTAATCACGACGGTGGATACCCGGTTAAACCCTTGTTTTTTTGCTAAAACCGCCAGGGCTGGCGCCTGGTAACTATCGGGGGGAGCGGTTCTGGCCCAATAGCCATCAAATTCTCCCTTAGCGGCCCGTTCCGTAAACACAGGGCTGGTACTACCGGGAGAAACGAGCATCACTTTATTCCGCACGGCCACATCCACCGCCGCACTGGAAACACTACTGGCAAAGGCACCCACGACGCCGGCCACCTTATCTACTTCCGCCAGCTTCGTCATGGCAGCCCCCCCGGCCGTGGGATCCGTTTGGGAATCCTCTTGTACTAGAGTCACGGGCTGTTCATTCACTCCGCCGCAAGCATTGATGGTATCAACGGCCAGTTGCACAGCAATGGGCATGTTTTGGCCAATGGAGGAGAGATCGCCAGTGGTGGGGGTGAGGGAACCCAACTTTAGGCCGCTGCTCCCGGCATCGGTGGAGGATGCACCATTTTCCCCAGGGGGAGGAGTTGTTTCTTGGCAAGCACTGGTGAAAGCTGTAATCGCACCCAAGGAAAGGGCGATCGCCAAATTAAATTTAGATTTCCGCATGGTTCAGGTTTTTTCAAAAGCAGATTAAAATCCCCCTCATTTTATGCACAAACCCCGGAATGGAATCCCAAGAAACAGAGACGAGCCATTTACAATGGTTAACATTTCCCGCCTCCGAAATAAATAATGGTTGCTGCGTCTAATTTCCCAAATACATCCCTGACCCCGGCTTGGTCGCAACTGTTTACCCAACCGGCCCAGCCTTTTCCGTTGACGTCCCTCCAGGTGCTCAAGGGCAAAGTCCCTTCAGAATTACGAGGTGCCCTCTTCCGCAATGGCCCCGGACGCCTAACACGTGGAAATGAAGCGATGGGCCACTGGTTTGACGGAGATGGGGCAATTCTTGGGGTTTACTTTACGGAGACAGGCGTTCAGGCCCAATATCGCTATGTGGAAACCCCCTATCTTCAGGAAGAAACAGCGGCCGGGAAACTATTACATCCCAACTACGGCACTTTAGCCCCCGGAAAAATTTGGCAACGGTGGGGCAAGCCCGCAAAAAATTCGGCGAATACTTCGGTACTTCCCTTAGGCGATCGCCTTTTAGCGTTATGGGAAGCCGGTAAACCCTATGGCCTTGATTGTCAGACTCTCGAAACTTTAGGGGAAGTGGATCTTGGTTTTGCTCACCGCAGTGATACCTTCTCTGCCCATCATAAAATCCAGCCTGAAACCGGGGAAATTTACAATTTCGGCGTAACTTTCGGCCCCCAGGCTACTTTCCAGCTTTACCGCTGCAACCCGAGGGGAAAAATTAGCCAGCAACGTCAATTTTCTGTACCAGACTTAAAAGGATTGCCCTTGGTTCATGATTTTGTCCTAGCTGGGGACTATCTCATTTTTTGTATTCCGCCGGTGCGTCTGCAAATGGTACCAGCATTATTGGGCCTTAAAACTGTCAGCGATGCCTTGCAATGGCGTCCGGAATTAGGAACAACCGTGGTGATCGTCGATCGCCACACCCTTAAACCCATTAGCTTTTCCCAGCAGGATGCCTGGTTCCAATGGCACTTTACCAATGGCTACGTGAATGACCAGGGAGAAATTGTCCTGGAGATGGTACGGTTTCCGGATTTTGCCAGTAATCTGCAGTTTGTGGAAATTCCCCAAGGCAAAATTCAGACCTATACGAAGGGCACTCTCTGGCGCTATCGTCTGGAACCGGAAACGGCCAAAGTGATCGAAGCCTACGAAATTTGCGATCGCTCCTGTGAATTTCCGATCACCCTCGA
>JAYKIK010000027.1:0-2701 GCA_035284725.1 Synechococcus sp. | reverse complement strand
GCACCAAAGGCGTTAGGAGCATCGTTTCTAGCCGCCGAAAACAAAAGCCTTCCTTAAAGAAAATGCCCGTCAGCGCCGCGAAGAGAAACCCGATTCCCCAGATAGTCTGCGGTCGATTGCAAACGGTAACCAATAACGGTTCCGGAAAAATGAGGCTAAAGGCGATCGCCGCCCCACAGCCCACGAGCCAAAAACCCTGAAGCAGTCGGTGCAAAGGGATCAAGTAGATATGAATTTTCGCCAGACTCAAACCCAAACCCGCGCAAAATCCTACGAAGAATACGGAAATCAATTCCTGCACCCAGTCCTGATTTCCCACAGTCAGGGTCAGGATCGTGCCAAGGGAAAAAGTAACCGCGGCGATCGCCAACCCGAGACGGTAGAGAAAAACTTCTTGGCGATCGCTTTTCGAAATCGTGAATTCTCCGTAGTAACCGCTGTAAACTTCGGGTTTTTCGGGGATTAAAGACGCATCAGACATATTTTTTAGTAGAAATTGCAGCTTATCCCTTTAAATTTTTCAATTCCGCTTGGAGAGCTTCCACTTCTTGGCGCAATCTTTCGGCCTCATCCATGGCAGCGGTATTTTCTGGCTCATCGTTATCGAGAATTTCAATGCGGCGGGGCTCCTTGGGCTCTTCTTTTGGACTCGGGGTTTCTGCACCTTGGGGCACCCGTTGTTGGGCCTGCTTCACCATCTCGTTGACGAACTTTTTCGCTTCCTCGGCGTTCATTTCCCCTTTTTGCACCATTTCATCGGCGAGGGTCTGGGCTTGTTCCCGCAGTTCGTGGATCGTGGCCCCTGCTTTTTCCGCCGCTAGGGAAGCCGCTCCTACCCCCAAATAAAATGCTTTTTGGACGAGATCACCAAAACCAGCCATAGCCTAAATTTCCTTTGCAATATCCAGCGTATTTTTTCTTAGGATAATCGATGGGCTAGGGGATCGGGGCGATCGCCTGTCCCCCCAGAGAGGGGTGATATTCCAGAGTCTTCTTTGGGGAGAAATAGCGAAACATTGATCTTCTCGCAAGGAATCGGTTACAAACAGTAACAACAAGCAGTACATTTTTGAGGAAAAACCCTTGCCCCATTCCATTGTGACCGACGTTTGCGAAGGCATCGCGGATTGTGTTGAAGCCTGTCCAGTGGCTTGTATCCACGACGGCCCCGGTAAAAATGCCAAAGGTACCGATTGGTATTGGATTGATTTTGATGTTTGTATCGATTGCGGTATTTGTATCCAGGTTTGTCCCGTGGAAGGGGCGATTATCCCTGAAGAAAATGCCACCCTGCAACGCACCCCTTAAGAATTAATCTCTCAACATTTAAGCAAACGCCAATCCCCTTCTGGCTGGGGATTTTTTATTGGCTTGGGAGCTCGAACTGGGCGATCGCCTTGATAAAACTCTGAATATTGGCAGGCTTTAAATTTTCGAGGTGGATGGTTTGTTGGGGCACTTGGAAGTGGTACGGGAGCGATCGCCGGTAGGTGGGGTCATAATGTTCCTCCAGGATCGCGCTAACAAATGCCGGCCATTGTTGAGTATCGATTAGGTCATACCAAGTTTGAATCTTTTGTTTGCCATACCGGGGTGTGAGGTAGCTCAGGAGCTGTTTGAGAATTTCCGGTTTTTCGATCAGGTGGGGATATTCTGCCATAAGCAACTGCACCCGTTCCGCCAACGGTAACACTACTTCCACTACGGGCGATCGCCCCATATTTTCCCAGAGGGATTTCGGTAGGTGGACATTGCCAATGGTTTTACTTTCGGACTCCACCCAGATCGGTCGTGTCAGGTCAAAGGTTTTTAATTGCGCCAACAGTTGCGACTCAAACCACTTTTGGGACGGTTGGGCCTGGGGGGTCTCCGTCCACATTTGCCCCAAGAGCGATCCCCGGTGACTGGCGAGGGCTTCGAGGTCTAAAACTTGAAAATTTTCCTGCTTTAGGATTTGAAGTAATTTGGTTTTGGCGCTGCCGGTGTACCCACAAAGAATCCGGAGCGGTAGTTTTAGGCTGAGATGATCGAGGCTCTGCTGGACATAGTTACGGTAGGTTTTGTAGCCCCCCACGAGTAAGGTTGTTTGCCAGCCGATTTGACTCAGCACCGTTGCAAAACTGTTCGACCGTTGCCCACCGCGCCAGCAATAGATTAGGGGATGGAAGCTTTTCGGTTGATCTAAAAAATGACTTTCTAAATGGCGGCCGATATTTTTCGAGACGAGGGCCGCCCCGATTTTCCGGGCTTCAAAGGGCGATTGCTGTTTGTAGATGGTACCGACCAGGGCCCGTTCCTCGTTATCTAATACCGGGAAATTCACCGCCCCAGGAATATGATCCTCGACAAATTCGGCGGGCGATCGCACATCAATAATCGCGGTGTAGGATTGAAAATTCTGATCCCAAGGATTGCTGGTGCTGTAAATCGGGGGAGCCATCGCCACCTATTTGTCCAAAGTTACAAGCTTTCACCATAGCAAAAAGACAGCCACGGGGCTGCCTAGGCTACTGTGTACACACAAGTGTGGATTGAGTGAGCTTCCATCCGTGGAAGATAGATTCAAACTGGTATAGCCCCCTCCACAAAGTTCGGATGCCAGGAGGAGACTGGGAGCGATACCCAGACCATCCTCCTAAACGGCCAATTAGCCAAGTTGCCCAAGACAACGAAGCTGAAGCATGAGGATTTTGCTGCTTTT
>JAYKIK010000026.1:0-9385 GCA_035284725.1 Synechococcus sp. | reverse complement strand
ATATTTTGTTTTTATTATTTCTCAGTATTTGTTCTTGGGGGATAGTCAAATTGTTACGACAACAAGCTTTGGAGGCCATTTTTCCCTTAAAGCCAAGGTTAATTTTTTCCAGATTGTCTGTTTAGTGGAAGCTGTTCCCCTGAGAAGATCGCTGTTAAAATCTATCTAAACTATCGTAAAAATCAGGTCTTTAAAAATCACTCGATAAAATTCTTGCCGCAGCAAGAATCACAAATCATCATACAGAAATAGTTCAGGAAACCACGCATGGTAAATGTATCTTTTACCTCAATCTGGGATACGATAGAAAGCTTTTTGAGTGGTCGGATGTACATGCCCCACGGCAGTTGTTATCTATGGCAAACGCCCCTGGTGGGTCTACATCTGGTATCTAATCTCCTGACGGCGATCGCCTATTTTTCGATCCCGATTATGCTGGTGTATTTCACCAAGAAACGCCAAGATACGCCATTCTCTCGAGTATTCATCCTCTTCAGTATCTTTATCCTCGCCTGTGGCGTTGGTCATGCCCTAGAGATGATTATTCTCTGGTTTCCGATCTACTGGATTGATGGAATCGAAAGGGCTTTCACCGCGCTCATCTCCTGTTATACCGCCATCGAACTGTATACACTGCTGCCGAAGTTTTTAGCCCTCAAAAGCCCTGAGGAGTTGGCTCTTGTTAACCAAAAGCTCCAGAGCGAAATCCAAGAACGCAAAAAGGCAGAAAGTATCCTCAATCGAATCGTTGCTGGCACTGCTGCGGTTACAGGCCGGGACTTTTTCTCTGCCCTCGCGGAAAATTTGGCGATCGCCCTTGATGTGTGCCAGGTCAAAATTAGTGAAACCCTTGAATCTCCCACCAAAGAGCCACAACTCCTCGCCACCTGGGACAATCCAAAATTTACCAATCCAGAATCGGCGATCGCCCTCGAGGATCTCGCCCCAGGCCAATCCTTGAAATTCCCAATCCAAGACCGTGATTCCCGTACCATTGGGAGCCTCCAGGTTTACCATAACCAACCCACCATCGATCGAGAACAGGCCACTAACCTGATTACCATTTTTGCTTCCCGGGCTGCTGCTGAAATTGAGCGGAAACGGGCCCTGGATGAACTGGCCAGTGCCAACACTAAACTTGAAGAAATCAACAACCAACTGGAAGAAAAAGTCGCCGAACGAACCATTGCCCTCAAAACGGTCAATCAGACCCTCAAAACCCGCATTGAAGACCTACGACAAACAGAAGAAGCTTTACGCAGTAGCGAAAATCGTTACCGGAGCTTGATTTTAAACATTCCTGGCGCAGTTTATCGTTGTCGCCCCGATGAATATTGGACGATGGAATTTCTCTCCTATGGCATCGAAGCAATTACCGGCTATGCGGCGGCCAATTTTATTGAAAACACGATTTCCCCCTTTAGTGCCATTATTTATCCAGAAGATAATGCCCGCATTGCCAATACCCTTGGGGACATTACTCCACAGCATCCCACTTACACAGATGAATATCGGTTGATACATGCCGATAAGCAAGTGCGTTGGGTTTCTGAGCAAGGACGGGGCATTTTCGATGAGCAGGGAACGTTAATTCGCCTCGAAGGGGTCATGATCGACATCACAGATCGCAAACTCAGTGATCTACGCTTGGAGTTAGAACGAAAACAACTGCGTCAAGTGATCCTGAATGCGCCGCTGCCGATGGCGATGTTTGATACGGAAATGCGTTACATCGCCCACAGTGAACAATGGTTGATCGATTATGGTTTGCAGGGTCAATGGATTATTGGGCGATCGCACTATGAAGTGTTACCCAATCTGCCGAAGGAATGGCGAGTTGCCCATGAACGCGCCCTACGGGGTGAAATTGTTGTCTGTGAAGAGGATCAATTTAAGCGGGCAGATGGTTCGGTCTATTACCTCAAATGGAAGTTGCAACCTTGGTATCAATCGGACGGAGAACTAGGGGGTATCATTCGGATTTCCCAAGATATCAGTCAACTTGTTGAAGCGAGGGAAACGGCGATCGCCACCGCCCAATTGAAATCCAGTTTCCTTGCCAACATGAGTCACGAAATTCGTACCCCCATGAACGGTATTCTTGGGATTACGGAACTGCTCCAAACCACAAAGCTCAATCCGCAACAGGAAGCTTTTGTCAGTACTCTCAAGCAAAGCGCCAACCATCTGCTCTACATCATTAACGATATCCTCGACTTCTCGAAGTTGGAAGCTGGGGAAATGCGCCTGGAGTCCATTGATCTTGAGATCATTGACTGTGTGGAATCGGTGGCCGAACTATCTGCGTTCCAGGCGGGGCTAAAGCCAGTAGAAGTGATCACCCACATAGACCCTAGTTTAGGCGGTACTTTTCTGGGGGATCCAGTGCGGCTACGGCAAATTCTGATGAACCTCATCGGGAATGCGATTAAATTTACCCACCAAGGTTCCGTAATGGTTCGGGCTTTTCCGGTGGTCACAGCAGCCTCCTCAGTGATGGTGAAGTTTGAAATTCAAGATACGGGCATTGGCATTAGTCAGGTCGATCAAGAAAAATTATTCCGCTCTTTTTCCCAGGTAGATCCTTCCACAACCCGAGAATATGGGGGCACTGGGCTGGGTTTGGCGATCGCCAAACATTTGGTGACCTTGATGGGTGGCGAGATCGGCCTCGACAGTATTCCGGGTCAGGGTTCGACCTTCTGGTTTACGGCCCGTTTTGAACGGCTTGTGGCCCCACCTGCCTTACCAGTTCTGGATCCTTGCCGGGTGCTGTTGATTGATTCCCAACCGCTATCCTGTCGCGCTATCCAGGAATATCTTTACTATTTTGGGATGGATGTTGTCGCCGAGGGGGATTTTATGGGGGGGCTGTTTGCCCTCGAGCAGCAGGATAATTTTGATTTAGTGTTTTTAACGGTGCCAAAACTGGCTATTCAAGCGGGCTTTGAGACGGCCCTAGAGAAAGTCAAAGCCCTATTGTCTCGGAAAAATTTGGTGCTCCTGCTGTCTGCGGTGGACTACCCTGCCTTGAAAGATTGGCTCCATAAGCAAGGGATTCGCTATCTACTCAAACCCATTCAACAACAAGCCCTCTTAGACTACCTACAGACTAAAGATAAAGATCCCTCTACTTTTGCTTTGCCCCCTTCCCCCGAGACAATCGTTGAGTTTGAACACCTTGCTGTCAAAGATGTGCGCATTCTTTTAGTAGAAGATACGCCTATTAATCAGACAGTTATTCTCAATCAGTTGGAGATTCTTGGGTTTAAGACCGTTGATTGTGTCGATAATGGCCGCCAAGCCCTCACTCAACTGGCAAATAAAACTTATGATCTAATTTTGATGGATTGCCTGATGCCGGAACTCGACGGCTACATGACGACGGAGATGATTCGCCAACGGGAACCAGAGGGAACCCACCAGTTGATCATTGCCATGACTGCTAACGCAATGAAAGGCGATCGCGAAAAATGTCTGGCGGCGGGGATGGATGGCTATATTGCGAAGCCCACCAGTATCCACACCCTTGGCCTAGTGCTGGATCAGTGCCTCCAGAAATTATCCGTCACCTCTTCTGCTCAGACTTCTAACTCTACTACAGACACCACTGAAGCCTTACCAGATTCTCGTGATTTTGAGGAGACAACAATTCCAGAAGAGGACGATGGGCCGATCAACTTACGCCAGTTGGGCCGCTTCTACGGGGATAATCCTAGTTTTCATCGGGAAATGTTTGAGCAATTCATGGAGTTTGCACCTGGTTATGTGTACGCTCTCCATCGGGCGATCGCCGATCAGGATCCTGAAAAAATCTCCTATGAAGCCCACCGTCTTAAGGGAGCCGCCAGTAGCGCCAGCATCCGTAAAATTCCTGAGTGGTGCGCCGCCATTGAACTCGCCCTACCAGAGAAAAATTACGCCGCCATTGAGGATTTATCCCAAGACATCCGGGATTATTTTGAGCAGGTGATGATCTTTATCCAAAGTTATTTGGTTCCTAAAACATAGGAAGTGAAGCACCTAAAGCTCAGAACGGCGCATATCCTGTTGGGCTTGAACCCGTAAAAGGCGATCGCGGCGGGCATGGTAAAGCTTCATCTCCTCAGGGGTCATCTGAGTCGGATCGAGAATAATGAACCCGTGAAAATTAAACGCCGGGTAAACCTTGAGGTGGGGCATCAGTTCTTCTAAAGCATGCAGCACGACCCCATAGACATCCGCCAGAAAACGTTCAAAGGCTTCCGGTTCGTCCCGCTGTCGGTAGCCCACGGCCTGTTCTAATTCTTTTTGGGAAATGATATAACCCGCCTCAAACTGCGAAAATTCCAACATGGTCGCCGCTGCGAAATTAGACAAAAGGAAAAATAAAAAATCCCCCGGGGTGGGGGACATTGTTAATTGTCAGGTTTAAACCGCTTGGGGTTGCTGGGACTGTTGTTTCGGCTGGAACTGGAAGAGAGAGTACACCACGTTACGCCGGATATCGATCATCATCTCCAGAAACATTTCATAGCCTTCCTGCTTGTATTCAATCAGGGGATCTTTCTGACCATAGCCCCGTAGACCGACGGACTCCCGCAGGGCATCGATCGCCTGGAGGTGTTCCCGCCAGAGGGTATCAATCTGCTGGAGGATAAAGAACCGTTCCGCCTGGCGCATGAGACCGGGTTGCTTTTCATTCACCTGGGCTTCTTTGATGTCGTAGGCTTTGCGCACTTCTTCATGGAGGAAGGTCTTAATTTCCGGTACCGTCATAGCCTCGATGTCCTTGGGGGTAAGATCCTCGAGGAGGTAAATAAATTCCTTTGCCTTGTCCAGCATGGGGCCAATCTTCCATTCTTCGGGGGGAAGCTCTGGATTAGCATAGGCCTCGACGATTTCACCCATGGTTTTTTCGGCGTACTGGATCACCTGCTCCTTGAGATCCTGGCCCTCTAGCACCCGGCGTCGCTCGGCATAGATGGCACGCCGTTGGTTATTCATTACCTCGTCATACTCAAAGACTTGTTTCCGGGCATCGTAGTAAAAAGTTTCCACTTTCTTCTGGGCCCCTTCGAGGGAACGGGTGAGCATCCCGGATTCGATGGGCATGTCTTCTTCTACCCGGAAGGCATTCATTAAACCGGCCACGCGATCGCCCCCAAAAATCCTCAGGAGATTATCTTCCAGACTCAGGAAGAAGCGGGTGGAACCGGGGTCCCCTTGGCGACCGGCCCGGCCCCGTAATTGATTATCGATCCGGCGAGATTCATGGCGTTCTGTCCCGATCACATGTAAACCACCGCTGGCAATTACTTCGTCGTGTTCGGCGCTGGTGAAAGCATCGTAGGTTTTTTCGATGGCATGGTACACCTCTCGCAATTTTTGGATCACGGGGTCGGCGGTGGGGGCATTTTCCGAGGCGATCGCCAATTTTTCTTCTGCCTCTAACTCCGTCAAGCTTTGGGTGCCATACTGATCTACTGCAAACTTAACGGCGGCCTTGAGTTGCTGTTCGACCTCCGCGGGTAGCTCCGTGGGATAAATATCCAGGGTCGTTTTCCAGGTCTTTTTCTTCAGTTTGCCATTGGTACCAAAGCCCTGACCACCGGAACCTTTACCACCATTGGCGATCGCAAAACCGCTTTCATCCTCTGGGCGCACAATTTGCGGCATGAAATATTCGCGCATCTTAAGGCGGGCCATATATTCCGAGTTCCCACCGAGGATAATGTCTGTCCCCCGACCGGCCATGTTCGTTGAAATGGTTACCGCTCCCTTACGACCCGCCTGGGCGACAATTTCCGATTCCCGTTCCACATTTTCCGGACGAGCATTCAATAGGTTGTGGGGGATCCCCATCTCATGGAGATAGCCAGAAATAACTTCTGACTTT
This sequence comes from Synechococcus sp., assembly GCA_035284725.1. GTDB lineage: Bacteria > Cyanobacteriota > Cyanobacteriia > Cyanobacteriales > MRBY01 > MRBY01. The sequence goes on along the minus strand of JAYKIK010000026.1, from coordinate 3,507 downwards.
TCCACACTGGTTGTCCCCACCAACACCGGCCGCCCTGTTTGGTGTACCTCAGCACATTCCTCTGCCACGGCTCGCCATTTTGCCTTTTCATTTTTGTAGACCACATCTGGTAAGTCTTGGCGTTTGGGAGAGCGGTTTGTGGGGATAATTGTCACTTCCAGGTTATAAACCTTTTCAAATTCCGTTTCCTCTGTTTTGGCTGTTCCTGTCATCCCCGAAAGCTTCGGATAGAGCAAGAAGAAGTTTTGATAGGTAATATTGGCGAGGGTCTGGGTTTCCTTTTGAATGGTCACCCCTTCCTGGGCTTCGATTGCCTGGTGAAGACCATCACTCCAACGGCGACCTGGCATGATCCGCCCGGTAAATTCATCGACGATCACCACCTCATCTCCCCGGACGATGTAGTTCACATCTTTTTTAAAGAGTTCCTTCGCTTTGATGGCATTGAAAATATAGTGAGCCCAGGGATTCTGCTCATCATACAGATCAGTAACCCCTAATAATTTTTCCGCCTTGGCGAACCCCTCATCAGTCATCAGGACATTACGGGCTTTTTCGTCTACTTCGTAGTCCCCCGGGCCATCTTCTTCCAGTTGGGGTACCAGTTGGCGGGCAATTTCGCTAGCCTGAAGATACTTTTCCATGGGCCGTTCGATCTGGCCGGAGATGATCAGCGGTGTGCGGGCTTCGTCAATAAGGATCGAGTCTACTTCGTCGATAATGCAGTAGTTAAAAGGACGCTGTACTACCTCTTGAATTGTGGTGGCCATGTTATCCCGCAGATAGTCAAAGCCCAATTCCGAGTTCGTGGTGTAGGTGATGTCACAGCGGTAGTTTTCAATCTTTTCCTGGGGGCCCATGCTCGACTGGATCAAACCAACAGTTAAGCCCAAAAAGCGGTGCACCTGCCCCATCCACTCAGCATCCCGGCGGGCGAGGTAGTCATTGACGGTGACCACATGAACCCCTTTTCCGGTTAAACCATTGAGATAAGCCGGGAGGGTCGCCACGAGGGTTTTTCCTTCCCCAGTTCTCATTTCGGCGATTTGCCCTTTGTGAAGCACAATCCCCCCGAGGAGTTGGACATCGTAGTGGCGCATATTGAGGACACGGCCAGCGGCCTCTCGCACCACGGCAAAGGCTTCAGGAAGAATTTCATCAAGGATTTCTTCAGTTTCTTCGTCGCTGTTGGCTTTATCGAGCTTGGCGCGAAATTCTACGGTTTTATGGGCGAGTTCTTCGTCTGTGAGCTTGGCAAAATCCTCTGCGAGAAGGTTAATTTCAGCAACAAGGGGCTGGAACCGCTTGAGTTTGCGGGCGTTAGGATCACCGAATAACTTCTTAAACATAGGATTTTATTTAACAAACGGAGGTTTAAGGGAGAAAATGCTCACTGCGCTAGGGCCAACTAAATTTTTTGAGCTTAATTTGTCTGTACTGAATTTATGCCCAATTTTTTGGTACCTAGCTTGGGACGACAGCGGATTTTAATAACTTTTTTTAATTATGGTATCACTCCCTTTTCAGGGGAGCGGGTCGGGAAATACCCCAGGGTGGTTTAATTTTACGAAAAAGGAAAGCCACAATTAGAAGTGATGACTTTCCTTGGGAAACGCATTGGCCAGGGCCAGAACAAAGCCATGTCTACTGGGCTTTGGTAAATTCCATACCGTTTTCGGCAGCATAACGCTCCATGAAACGCATAAAACGGTCCCATTCTTCGACGGAACGCAGGGCAACACGGGCTTCGATGACGCGGGCTTTCCCATCGTAGAATTTGGCTTTTACATCCCGGGTGACGATTTCGCCTTCTTCGTCCACAAGATACATCCCAGTGATTTCGTCGGTGCTTTCTTGGGCAAGGGCAGCGGGGTCTTCAAAGGAAAAAATTGCGGTGCCACTGCTGCCGTCCCGGGAACGGGTCATGCGAATGCCAGGAACCTTGGGTTCATTAACCCCTTGGGAAAACTGAATAACTGCCATGGTAATTTAATTTTTCTTCATATATTTGTGCCCCTATCTTCTCATACTCCCACGGTTTTTTTGCTGGCTTTCCGGGAGAAGGGATTGAATTCCTGGGGACGGATAGGGGGCGATCGCCTTAGTCGAGGTTATCGATTTCGAGCTGCCAGGGTTGCTGGGCACTGACGGTTTTTTGGATAGTTTCAAAGACGGCTCGACAGTGGTTATCAGTGTGGAGGGGAAGTTCTTCGTTTTTGGCGACAAAGTCCACCTGGAGCTTGCCATCTTGGATTTTGTTGCGGTCAAATAAGACCTCAAGCTCCACCAATTTTGTGAAAGAGACATTGCCGGGTTTTTCTTTGGCCATGATGTAGCCTCCCGTTTCATAGGTTAAGTTGAGATCACAGGCTTGAATGATTTCTTTCAAGGATGCGAGCATCTCTGATTCGGGGAGTCCAACGAGGTAGGAGCAGGTGTAACGCGCCATAAAAAAATTTTCTTTCAACCATGCTGAGGCATTCTTTTTATATTACCGAACGGAAGGACCCTAACCGATGATTTCCCTCGACCAGATTATTGGTCAGCCCCAGGCCGTCTCTCTCCTCCGCCAGGCAATCGCCAAAAATCGTCTTGCCCCAGCCTACCTATTTGCGGGGCCAGAAGGGATTGGCCGGAGCCTCACCGCCCGGGGATTTACCACCGCCCTGATGACCCAAGGTTTACCGGAAGCAGCCCAGCGCCTTGTTCGTTACAAGCTACTAAAAAATAATCACCCTGATTTGCTATGGGTCGAACCCACCTACCAGCACCAGGGAAAGCTCTACACCCCGGCCCAGGCCGAGGAAGCCGGTTTAAAACGCAAAGCCCCGCCCCAGATCCGCATTGAACAAATCCGCCAATTAAGTGAATTTCTCAGTCGGCCCGCCCTGGAAGCCCCCCGTTGTGTGGTGGTGATCGAAGCGGCCCAAACTATGGGAGAAGCCCCGGCCAATGCCCTCCTGAAAACCCTTGAGGAACCAGGCAACGCCACTTTGATTTTGCTAGCTCCCAGTGCCGATAGTCTTTTACCAACCTTGGTTTCCCGCTGTCAGAGAATTCCCTTCTACCGTTTACCAGAAACGGATGTGGCCCAAATCCTGACCAAACAAGGCTACCAGCATATTCTCGCCGATGAAACTATTTTGGCGATCGCCCAAGGGAGTCCCGGCGCGGCGATTCAGATTTACGAAATGTTGAGCAATGTGCCTCAAGATCTTCTCAAAAGTCTGCAAAATCTACCCCAGGATCCAGTCAGTGCCTTTCAGTTGGCGAAAGCGATCCATGACAATCTTGAAACGGAAGTCCAGCTCCAGCTCATTGACTATCTGCAATATCAGTATTGGCAAAGTTCCCACGACCAGAGCCTGATTCAACGGTTAGAACAGATCCGTAAATACCTGCGGAGCTATATCCAACCTCGCCTCGTGTGGGAAACCTTCTTTCTGGAGTTTTGCGACTCTACCCCTTAACACCACTGCTGCTGTCACTGGGGATGATGTAGCGCTG